>NZ_JANOJV010000256.1:0-73683 GCF_031418915.1 Chamaesiphon sp. VAR_48_metabat_135_sub
ATTGTGTCAGCGATCGCGACGCTGAAATTTTATCGATCGGGCTGCTTTAATTTATCTCTATTCTGGCAATTTGCCCTTGGTTCGATTCCCTGCGCCTTTTTAGGCGGATCGATTGTCGTTCCCAGTCAGATCTATAAACCGATCGTCGGAATAGTATTGCTTTATGCTGCGGCTAGATTAGGTTTAATTAGCGGCAGTTCTCCGCCTCAGCAACCGCGTTCTTTTCCCATTTGGCTTGCCATTGGGTTAGGGATGGGAATTGGTCTATTGTCAGGGCTGACAGGTGTGGGTGGGGGAATTTTTCTGAGTCCCCTGCTGTTGCTGATGGGGTGGGCGACGATGAAACAGGCTGCGGGGGTTTCGGCGGCGTTTATATTAGTAAACTCGATCGCTGGATTACTCGGTTATCTAACCAAGTTTCCCACTTTACCATCGAGTCTATGGTTATGGTCGATCGTTGTCACTGCAGGTGGTTGGATTGGTGCCGAATATGGCAGTAAGCGGATTGGGAGTCAGCGACTACAGTATTTGTTAGCAATAGTTTTGGCAATCGCTGGGGTAAAATCGATCGCATTCTAAATATTAACGAACCCTTTGCGTCAGAAAGCAGTTACTAGTGGATAGTGGATCGTTTTTAGTAAATAAAAGTAAGTTTTGAGGCTATTTTATCAGTTGTCATATACTGGTGTAAGGTCTAAGTTCATCCCAGTTGCTACTGATAGTTTGTACAGCAGCTTGAGCGCAACTCTGCCACAAAGTAAATTTTGAAATCGATACCCATTAGTGGTTATGAATTTTTAGCTGTAGTGCGTTAGATCTAAATTTGCTGTAAATGAAATCCCCACAACACACCTGATTCGGTGATACTGTGGGGATTTCCATTTCTCTAGTACTAGGCGGCGCAAGTTACGGGACTAATCCCGAATCCCAACAATAGAATAGCAGCTTTATTTACGCTACTTAGTACTAGCTAAAACGATCTCAAATGAGTTATTAAATCTAAGTAATATCTGCGTTAGCTTGTTGACTTTTTGCTAGTTTCCGCTTGAGAGCGACACCATATCCAGCACCGAAGATCGTTCCCAAAACTGTAAGTGGTTCGGGAACATCAGTAACATTAGCAGGAAGCTGCGCGCGATTTATTGCGGTGCCTACATAAAGATTATCAAAATTTTCCCAAGTTGTTGTTGGACCACTGATGGTCAGGGATGTAATAATAGAGCCATCAGTAGTGAATCCACCAAAAGGTACGGGAGCAGAAGTTGGTGAGTTGAGATTGATAAAAGAACCATCATCGAGAGTCAATTTGATGATACCAGTAGTAAGATTGTCATCAGTATCGTTAAGGAAGAAATTACCGCCGATAGCAGTAACATTCCCACTGGTGAAAGAAATTGTGAGATTATCGTTAGGATTTTGGGTACCCACAAAAGGACTCCCAGTGTTTCCAATTCCACTGCCAACCCATAGTCTATTGGGAGCCGAAACTGTGTAAGCGAAACCACTCTGCGAAAATGCCTTTGGACTATTGAGTTCGCGGAGAGGTAGCGAATCAAATGTTTCGAGATAAGTGGTGGAAGTATTATTTAGAAACGTTGTTGAATTGGTGTAGGTTGTAGTTACCGCACTTGCAGATAGAGGAAATACGATCGCCAAAAGAGAGAGAGAGGCAACGCTGCAAGCAACTTTGGTAATGTTTTGCAAAAGATGGGACATCGGTGTTTAATTATAAATGAATTTTGACGATCGATATTTTGAGAGCGATCGGCGAGTAACCTACCCACCTGCTTACATGTTATCAAGCTCTCAAGCTTTCGTTCTCCGCTATTTATAGCAATTATCGATCGACATTTAAAGTCTGTGGATGTCCCCAGATAATCTGTTCATGCTTGTAGATTACCATGCCTGGTTTTGCACCTTTAGGTTTGTAGACATGTTTAGTCGCAGTGTACACGACGGGAACGGCTTGGCTTTGTCTGGCGCGACTATAGTAGGCGACAGCATTGGCGGTAAATTGTAAATCTGCTTCCTCGGCTACCGAGCCAGGGGTAATCCTTAATAAGCCATGACTTCCGGCGATTTCTTGGGCATGAAACCAGAGATCGTATTCTGTTGCTGTTTTAAAAGTGAGTAAATCGTTTTGACGATTATTTCGGCCGATTAATAGTTCAAATCCGCTGGGAGTTTTCAGGGAACGAGGTTTAGTTTCTGCTAGTTCGGCTTTAGCTAATCTATCGGCGGTAGGGAAGTAGCCAGTATCGATTAATTCTTTCTTAATTTCTAACAGAGTTTGCAGCATTTCTCGGACATCATTGGTGCCATCTTCTTGGAGCTGGATGACACTTTCTTCGACTTGCTCTAAATAGTCGATCTCGGCTTGAACGGCTGCAAGTAGTGGGTCTACGGCGAGTTTAGCGCGTTTTAATTTCTGGTGACGTTTGTAGAGAAACTGCGCATTTTGGATCGCATTCTTTTCTGGTTCGAGTTTGATTTTAACTGGTTCGCCTGTCTCAAAATCATTGAGAATAATTTGCTTCATCCCTGGTTGCCATTCCTGAAGATATGACATCAATAAATCAGCATTGGTGCGATATTCGTCTGCACCTGTAGATTCTTGGAGCTTGGCTTTGAATGTATTAGCTTTAACTCGTAATTTCGCTAGGATTGTGCCTAATTTCTGAGTGAGTTGATGTTTGAGTTGGGTAAATGCTTCTCGATCGAGGATCTGACTATAATAAGTCTCGATCGCACTATTGACACTAGCGACTGGAGTGCCTGAATCGGTCCATCCCATGACGCTAAAGCCGTTATTCGTCAGATGAGGATTAAAGCTATATCCATCGACTTGAGTAAGGGTTCTGAGCCAGATTTGCCAGTATTCAAATAAATTTTCCCAATCTGCGGGAGCTAATGTATCGGTAGTTTGAATCGGATCTAACCCAGCGGCGGTAATTAGCTCATTCATCAAGATCGTACTCAAACCGCGATAACTTCGCACAAGTCGCTGATTGAGCTTATCGGGAATCAGACTAACACGATCGATCCACCGCTCGATCGATTCCTCCAGATTCGGCATCGGATCTGTTAATGATGGCGGTACCTCGTAAGGTCTACCAGTTTCGATCGTTCTGACGCTAGACTGTTTATTACTAACCTGGTGCGCTGTGGTGATAATTAAATTATCGGCATCCGTGAGCGTGAGATTGCTATATTTACCGATCGGTTCTACATATAAATAATACAGTGCTTCCGCCCCAGGTCTGGTCGCAAACGTCAGCTTTACCAACCGCTCCCACGGAGATACCATCTCCATCCCCACCATCGCCAATCCGCCCAAAACAGAGCGCAATTGTTGACTGAGCGTAAATGTATCGGGAATCCGTGGTGGGGGGTCTGTGAGGACAATTCTCGCAGCTTGAGGATGCCAGGAGATGGCAATCCAGCCCCGTTTGTTGAGAGTTCTTAGGCTCAGGGCCAGGGTATATCGATCGCGTTGATATACTGATTCTACTCGTGCAGGTACCCAATCTGGTTGTAACTCCCGTACTGCTGCTGTTAATGTCGTGAAGTCAACCTGTTGCATAATCTGGGGGATAGGGGCTAGGGGTAGGGGCTAGGGGACAGTTAATTACAAGCTTTACCCCGAACTTGCTATTGGCGTAGCATTTGGATTAGCACCAAAGATGGAAAATTTAATTTAGATACAGTTGCTTAACCTATCTCCTACTTTACTATCCCCTATTCCCTATCCCCTATCCCCTAACTCATGGTTAATGTTGGTTTTGGAAATATTGTCTCGACACAGCGGATTGTGGCGATCGTCAGTCCTGATTCGGCACCGATTAAACGTAATATTAGTGAAGCGAGAGAACGCGGACAATTAATCGACGGAACTTATGGTAGGCGAACTCGTGCGGTATTAATTATGGATTCTGGACATGTGATTTTATCAGCAATTCAACCAGAAACGATCGCGAGTCGCATTCAAGGTTAGGCTTTAGGCTTTAGGCTTTAGGATACTTGCATCCTTCTAATTCCCCAAAACCTAACACCTAACACCTAATACCTAATACCTAATTATTCAGCCAACCAAGGCGAAACTGTAGGTGTCCAATTAACTAATTCTTCTTCTTTAAACCATAACGCAATCTCACTCTGAGCGGTTTCAACCGCATCAGAACCATGAATCAGATTACGTCCGATATTTATACCCAAATCGCCGCGAATCGTCCCTGGAGGGGATACGAGGGGGTTAGTTGCGCCAATCGCCAATCGGGATGCAGCGACGACTCCATCACCTTGCCAGACCATTGCGACTACTGGCCCAGACGTAATAAAATCAACTAAACCGCTAAAGAAAGGTCTTTCTTTGTGAACTGCATAATGTTGCTCGGCTAGTGCGCGGCTGGGGTGCAATAATTTTAAGGCGACGAGGGTAAAACCTTTAGTTTCTAACCGACGAATGATTTCGCCAACTAAGCCACGTTGAACGCCGTCGGGTTTGATTGCGAGAAATGTCCGTTCCACCGTGAACTCCTGAAAATATAGATAGACTTGCCAACGATCGATTATAGTTCTATTCGCGATCTTTTAGGAAGGGTTTAGGCTTTAGGCTCTAGGTCTGAGGTATTTAGACAGACAATCTTTGACAATTTTACCTAAATTCGATCGAATGTTAGTTTTCAACAAATTTAGATTTCAACAAAAAAGCCCTAATCGTTTTAGAACGGTTAGGGCTTTTTTGGATTACCGATTGGAATCGACCCAATTATCGGTTTGCTACTAGTTGAAGTCAGCTAGAGATCTAGCTGGTAAACCCACAGTAGTCGAAGTAGCTAGCCTATTTGTTGGTAACAAACCGAAAAATTTCGTTACTGTTGGTAACGATTGAGAGCCTAAAATCAAACCACCGAGGTTGTTACTCCGAGTAACTGCAGTCCAAGGCTGTTTGACCGCAGGTGTTAACTGCCGATCGTTCATTAGTGCTACGCTATTAGTCTTCCGCCCGACAACTTTGGTTGTTACGCTCTTCTGTTGTCCGAGACCGACTCCGAGTAAATTAACAGCAGGTTTCACCGCCAAGATCTTCTCGCCAGGAATATCAAATTTCGGGACGCTCGTGTAAGCTTGGGCGGTAGCTAACTGGAGGCTAGCCATCGTCACTGGCGTAGGTGTTGCCTTGGTGGGTGAAATAAACTGTTTTAAAGCCAGCAGGGAGGGTTTATTCGCGATTGTTGTCGCCTTAGCAATTGGTGCGACGGCAACCATTGGTTGACTGTTGAGGTTATTGCCTAACAACCGTTGTAGTCCAGATGGAATGGCAGCAATCGGATCGAGGGAATGAGGTGCCTCTGTTTTGAGACCGATCTGCTTGGGTGCGACAGTTTGAGGTCGTCTTGCGGGAATCACCGCAATCGGATTTATCGCATGTGGCGCACTATTTTTTGCAGTACTAGCAACTACTGGCGCACTTTGGAGCTTGCCCATCAATTCTGGACGCACGACGGGAAAAGGATCGACTGCGGTTTTTGCCGTCATCATTGCTGACAAAGGTGTTGGTGCGCCGATCTCTGGAGCTGCTGACATTGGTTGTGCCATCGGCTTGACATTGGGTAAAACCCGATCCGATAGCTTAACATCAGTATTGCCAATAAACAACCCTGGTACTGGCAGAGGAGTTTGGGGACTGATGGCTTGGGCTAATGCTGTCGCAACAGAATGTTTTACAGGCTGCGGTTTAGTTGCCTTGGAGAGCTTCTTGAACTTCGCTGCTGGTGCGGCTAGGTTAGCTAGTACCTTGCGGTTGCTTTGATGCGGTTTGGTGGCAGAAATAGTTGGCTTAATACCAGCCAACGGAATTTTGGTAGCAGAAATCGCTGGCTTAATACCACTTGTCATCATTGTGTTGATGGCTAGTTGGCGTACTGCTAGATCTGGAGTGACAGGTATTCCACTCAATAATTCGGGAGAAAGTGTCGTGCCTGTAGATTTCGCGCTACTCCAGGTGGAGGGCTGCGTTGGTATTTTATTGCTGTTGCTAATTGCTACTGGCTTGGGTGCCGCGTAGGAATAGATTGGGTTGGATAACACTAACGCTGTTCCAAACACACCAAGACGAGGTTGCAACCAGGTAAGCCAAATTTTTAACATCTTTGAATTAACTCTATATTTAATAGAAATTTTTAGTGACTGTAATTACTAACTCAATTGAATTCTTGCAAGTTGTCAACTGGACGTTTACTCGATCCTTGTCCGAGGAGGTACTGGTTACTTCCAAGTAAAGATTGGAGTTAATTTGCACCTACGTTCTTTCAGTCAATCGGCATAGAGAACAACGTTAGTCGCTGAATTACTGACTCACACATTACCTAAATTTTCTCAGTTTCAATCACTACCCATTTGAGTCGCTTTAAACTACCGATCCTGAATGTAACGTGATGCGAGTCTAGAGTAATACTATACTAACACCAGTATTATATCATGTCTTTTTTACAGGCTCATCAGTATTTATGCTGATATTTGCCACAAGCCAATTTCCCCAGACTGACTCCCTGTACCTAAATACGCACGATCGGGATGCCATGCCAAGGCCGTAAATCTACTGAGGAGCGAGTTGCTGATGACTCGATCGCTTTCTCCTTGTGCCGACCACAGACAGGTGTAACCATCAGCAGATCCAGATCCAAAAATGGGCGCGTGAGGGTGGGCGGCAAGTACCTCAACTGAGTCTTGATGACCTTCTAAAAGTTGACCGTTCCAGCTAGTTTCATCTGGAGTTAAGTTCCACAGGACGATCGTGTTGCCACTGGCTACAGCCAGACAGGGTGTTGTGGTGCCAGCGATCCAAGCAAGTTGCCGAATTTTGCCAGGACAACCTTTCAATGTCCATGAATCAGTAGGATTGTGCCAATCGACGATCGTGAGGGTGCGATCGAGATTACCTGCGGCTAGATACCGACCACCCTCAGCCCACGCCACCTTGAGGCTGGCTGTGTCTACATCAATGGTGTGAGTTGGTGCCATCCGATCGCGAGGTGCCCAAATCTGTACGCCCTTGTATCCAGCTACCGCGAGGTATACTCCCGCCGGATGCCATGCCAGATCGAAGATCGAAGATTTTTCAAATTTCCAGGCGAGCATCGACTCGGACTTCAGTATATCCCAAATTTCTAGTTGCGAACCATAGCCGATCGCCAGACACGATTCGGTTGGATGCCAAACTAGATGTTCGATCCACTTATTAAAGTTAATTTTAGCAACTAATTGGGGTGGGCGATCGATTTCGTCACAATTCCAAATTAATAATTCACCAGCTTGTCCGCCAGCAGCCAGCCACCGACTATCCGCACTAAAGGCAATCCTCTCGATCGATCGGTCATCGGCTGCGTGCAATTCGACTGAATCCATCAGCCCAGCATTCCAGATGATTTCTCCAGCCGCAGAGCTTGCCGCCCAACCACGACCATTTGGCGAACAGACTAATCCGGTCACGAGATCGCTTAATTGACCTTGCCACTCTAACTGTAATTCCGACATGTCAATGCACTCGATCCAAGTTTTGTGCTCGCGGAAATCTAAAGAAATTACCAGTAGTAGTCCCTAATCTGAAAGTTTCAAGTTAGGATGACTGCTACTGGTAATTTGGTGATGTATGGCTCAAGTCAGACTTGAACTGACGACCAAGGGCTTATGAGTCCCCTACTCTACCGACTGAGCTATTGAGCCGAGCTATTTAACGTATACCATCATAGCATGAAAAATGTGTTTTTACCACCAGGTCGATCGAATATTTTCGATCGGGAGTAGTGTAGACCTGGAATGCCAGCGATAGAGACTGAAGATCGCGCTGCGGTACTCAGTGCCCAAACCTAGCTGTTGGCAGGAAGATGAGCGATCGGATTGACGGCATTGCCACCAGTAGGGCGGATCTCAAAATGCAAGTGAGAGCCAGTACTATGTCCGGTGCTACCCATCTCAGCAACTTGCTGACCCTGACGGACAGTTTGACCGACACTAACGGATAACCGACTATTGTGGCCGTAACGGGTGATCGTACCGTCGTTGTGTCTGACTTCGACTAAGTTGCCATAGCCACCAGAATTCCAACCAGCAGCGATGACCGTACCATCAGCAGCGGCGTTAATTGGCGTACCGATCGGACCAGCAATGTCGATACCTTTGTGCATTCTACCCCACCGACGGCCGAATTTGGAGGTGAGTTTACCTGCTGCTGGCCAAGAAAAGCCGATGGTTGTTTCACCAGTTTGGGTGGGAAAATTATCGTTGGAGTTGTCGATATAACCTTCAGATCCCGTGGCGTATGGCTGTGCTGTAGCAACAGGCTTAAAAGTTTTAGTTTTTGGTGCGGCTACCTCGATCGGTACGACGACTTCACCAGTAAATTGTAAATTGTTGGAGTCAGTCCGATTGGCAACTGACTGCGGATAAGAACGGGGTGTGACAGCTTGGGCGATCGGTCCTGAAGGTTTTCGCTCGTGCTGTGCTTGCATGTCTGAGACATCACTACGGAGCTGTTCTATGTATCGATCTTTGCTCGTAGATTGATGTGCTGATGACTCGACGATCGAACGAGATGTAGATCCAGTAGAGTTTATAGCTGATTCGGCGGCTGTAACAGGATTGAGGTAGTTAGCAGGGAAACTAGACATGCCCATCAAGACTGTCAATCCGAGCATTAGTACAGAAGTACGATTTTGGCCATTGCCGATCGATCTAGTAATCTTTGCCAAACTCGATTGTCTATCTGTAATTGTTACTGACGATTGACTCGTCAACATCTCTGACTGGGGATTCGGGGAATGAACTAATTTAACCTTCTGTGTAGTTTCAGGCTTCAACAAAAATAACCTCCTAAATTTGAGTACAACGGTAATCAGCACAGATGAGTTTGTCTGAGATAACTCCCTGCTGACTGACATCTCACTCCGATCTCACCATCAAAAAATATCAACCAGGGCAACGATTTAGTCTGAGCTAAATTCCTACGTTTGCACTTTTATAGATCCATTTTAGATCTATAAAAGCAACGAACTGTCCCATGTTATCTGCGATCCCGATCGCTAATGTCACTTTAAGTGAAGATGCAATAATTTGCAAGTTTTTTTATGGTCGATTGGTATTTTTATCCGATCTTTGCGGTTGTCAAAATTGACGCAAAACACTGGCTATACAGGCTTTGAAGCTCATTTAACTGGTGAGAGGATAACTGATTTTGTCGATCGAGATAACCATAAACACGACCTTAAACGACGAATTACTCGATCGACAACCGTATATTTGCGTAGGAATATTTTGACAATCGACTTTGTGTATCAAAAAACACAAAATCCTTGAAATGCAGTGCTTTCGATGCTAATTATCTTTTGGATTTTTGATGAATTGAATAAGCAATTACTAACTTAATTCCCATAAATCTAAAAAATCAATGATATAAATTTCTTATCTAAAATTGGTAATTGTCTCTTTACTATTTACTGACAAGCACAAATTAGTGACCTCGATCTAGAGCCTGTATAGGGTATAGATCGATGTTTATTGCTATTCCAGATCTAATTGACGACGGGCCTCAAATAGCCCCACAGCGGCACTCACCGAGAGATTCAGGCTTCTAACACCGGATTCGTTCATGGGAATATATACCGTGGCATCGCACTGTTCTAAAATCTGGGCGGGTAGTCCATTCGTTTCGCTCCCAAATAATAACCAGTCATCAGCTTCAAACTGAAATTTAAAATGGCTGCAAGTACCCCGAACGCTAAATCCCACCCAACGTCCAGGCTGTTGGAGTCGAAATTCGATAAATGCCTCGATCGAATCGTGAATTTTGAGATCAACATAAGGCCAGTAGTCTAGTCCAGCCCGTTTGAGATACCGATCTGTAATTTCAAAGCCTAATGGTCTGACTAAGTGTAATTTGGTGCGAGTAGCGGCGCAAGTCCGCGCGATATTTCCGGTATTGGGCGGAATTTGCGGATTGACTAAAACTAACTGGGGCATAATTTCAAAATCGGCTGTCAGGAAATCGAGATTTAGTCAATTGGATGGCAAAAAGGTAGCTTAAACAGAGATTGGAGCTGGATTAGACCGATTTTGTTAACATTCTGCAATCTTTCGTAATATATAGATTTTCTTTATATTTGCAATTCTGGCTCGATCGATTGGAATTTTAAATGAAAGAGGGGTGTTGGGGTGTTGGGGTGTTTCTTACTCCGTTACTCCGTTACTCCGTTACTCCGTTACTCCCCTACCCCCTTTACCCTTAACCGACAGATTGACAGATATAACGATCTAATTCTATTTCTTGCTGTTCGACTTGGGCGATGGCTTGGACGATGACAGCGCGAGCATCGGGATCTCGATCGTACATTTTCAGCCATTGTTGAGCCGTATTGCCTTCGCGGAGAATTTTCTTCACGGGGGATAGGAAGCAAGCAAAGCCGCGTTGTTTGGCAAAATCATGTACCTCATCATAAAGTTCCCCAATCCAATCATGAGCGGTAATCGATCGACCATCCTGCCAATGTTGTAAAGTAGCATCGAGACTAGATTTAGCGACCAACATTTCATTGGCATCGGCAAGTTCGACTAATTCGTCGGCGGATAAACTACTCATCACCAACGGGTCGAGATTTGGATCGGCGATCAGTTGCCATAATCTCGCTTCAATCAGGCTGGTAACAGCGAGCAAAGCGATCGGATCGATGATTAGATCGCAAATCCTCAATTCAAGCCGATTGAGATTGTAGGGGCGGCGATCGCCGTTAGGACGCACTGACGACCAGAGGTGACGCACATTTTGCATCGTCTTTTGCTCTAACTGTTCGTTTACCCATTTGATATGATGCGCGTGACTCTCAAATAACGGGACATATTGGGGTGTCTTGGGAAATAGTCCCCAGCGAGTAGAGTGGTAGCCAGTTGGTGCGCCATTCAGGAATGGAGATGCAGCACTTAAAGCCAGATAGAGAGGGGCTTCAACTCTGACTAGCCGACACGCACGCATCAGTAATTCTGGATCGCTGATACCAATATTGATATGCACGCTAGCCGTGACAACATTGGTACCGTAAGTCTGTTCGATATATGTGTGGTATGGATTATTGGGATCGGAGCGATAAAATGTGTCCGTACCACCCAAGGATAAAGTACTACCAGGAATCAAAGTATAGTCGCCAAGCTGCTGAATATAAGCCCGTAATTGGCGGCGCGGGCGAACTAACGCGCAAAGCAACCGCTCGTATGAATTGAATGGTGCGGTGGTATATTCGACATTGCGACTATCCGGCTCAGTGATAAACCCCTCCAAATTCGCCACAATTCGATCGGACAAACCAACAATCTCTCCTTGGGGTGTACCAGTGTAGACTTCAATTTCAAATCCTTTGGAAAGTAGCATGGGGATAGGGGTTAGGTATTAGGTTTTAGGTATTAGGCTTTAGAACTGGGAGTTAGGAATTGGTAATGATATTTATAGATAATCATAGCGGTTTTGCCCGATCGATCTTCGATCGAGAGTTCTATCTCCGTCCGTTTGGAGCAACTATGGTGTAGTAAACTCCCCTAAAACCTAAAACCTAAAACCCAAAGCCTAAAACCTAACCCCTATTCCCTAATGTGCTGCGATCGCCGATAATTGGGGACTAATCGTAAAAATCACAAAGCAAGTAGCACGACATAAATAATGGGAGTGATTTGGGAGATCGACTTTTACTCACGCCCCCTGGTTGATGAGCGACAGAAAAAAGTTTGGGAATTGTTGGTGTGTGAAAGTCCATCGACTACCCAGCAATCGAGCAGCGAACTATTTCGCTATGCACAATATTGTCCGAGCGATAAAGTCAATTCGGTCTGGTTGGGCGAAGCCTTACAAGCCGCCATGTTAGAAGCAAAACAATCGCCCCAGCGGATTCGCTTCTTCCGGCGACAGATGAATAACATGATTACCAAAGCCTGCGCAGATATTGGGATTCCCTCTGCGGCTAGTCGGAGATCGATCTCTCTCAGGCAATGGTTAGATGAGCGGATGGAACAATTCTATCCCAGTCAGCCAAACTATCAAGCTGTCAATAGCGCGTCCGTTCAGATGTTCTCAGATCCGCCACAACCACTCCCTGAAGCCCTGATCGGCGAAAAGTGGTCATTTGTGAATTTAGCCGCCAGTCAGTTTGCTGATATGAACGATTGGAAAATTGGATTTGGGGAAGCATTCCCACTGGAAATGGTCGGAATCACCCCAGAAATGCAGATTCCTGGCTTAATTCTCTACTCGCCACGTTCGGTACCAATGGCAGCATGGATGTCAGGATTGGAAATTGTCGCACTACGATATCAACCTGCACCAAAGTCTACATTACTATTAGAGACAGGGGCAAGCGAAAGCTGGATTTTAGCCCGTCTAGATGGCACCACCCAACAAGAAGCCGCTCGGTTTGAAGCCAGCAAACAACAAGCTAAAGGAGTCCACTTCATCGCCATCCAAGCCAATCCCGACAGCGAAGAATTTGCCGGATTTTGGCTACTTTACGAAAGTTGAAAGTTGTGAATGGTGAATGGTGAATGGTGAATTTGGACGCTTGCGTCCTTATTACACCTCAACACCTCAACACCTCAACACCTCAACACCTCAACACCTCAACACCTCAACACCTCAACACCTCAACACCTCAACACCTCAACACCCCCCACACCCTGAAATGGATATCGCCGAACAACTATTAGATCTAGCTAGCAAGGCGGGTGCAGAAGCAGCAGAAGTTTATCAAGCTAAATCCTTAGCCCGTCCGGTTTTCTTTGAAGCAAATCGACTCAAACAGTTGGAATCAGCTCAGAGCGAAGGAATTGCCCTGCGGTTGTGGAAAGATGGTCGGCCAGGATTAGCAGTTGCTTACGGTGCAGTCGATCCCAAGATATTAGTTGCCAAAAGCATCGAACTGTCTCAACTCAACGATCGAGAAACGCCCGAACTAAATGAAGCCAATCGCAATATTTATCCCGATTTAGGTCATACAATTCCGATGGAAGAATTGTTGAAAATGGGAAAAATCGCGATCGAATTAGTGCGAGCCGATTACCCTGATGTTATTTGTAGCAGTCAATGGGATTGCGATATCGAAACCACCCGACTAGTAAATAGTCGAGGACTAGATTGTAGCTATACCGATACCACCTTGAGCGGCTACCTCGCTGTCGAATGGATTCGGGGTGATGATTTTTTGAGCGTGGGCGATGGTCAAACTCAACGGGGCGATTTAGATCCTGCTAGAATTGCCCAAAGTGTGATGAAAAGATTGGAATGGGCAAAAACTAATGTCAATCCACCCACAGGTAAAGTACCAGTACTATTCACTGCCAAAGCAGCAGATATGTTGTGGGAAACCGTTCAAGCGGCAATGAATGGTAAACGAGCGATCGAGGGAGCTTCGCCGTGGAGTGACAGATTGGGCAAAAAAGTGCTTTCCCCCCTGCTCACGCTTACTCAAGAGCCAGATTGGGGGCCATTTAGCTGTCCCTTCGATGATGAAGGTTCGCCAACACGTTCTCTGACACTAATTCAGGACGGTAAACTAAAATTATTTTATGCCGATCGGACGATCGGTTATCAGTTGGGTTCTGGCTCTACCGGAAACGGCTTTCGATCTGGTTTGGGTAGTTATCCCACGCCTGAATTAGTCAATCTAACGATCGCGCCTGGTACGATGAGCTTTCCCGAACTAGTCAAACATCTCGATTCAGGAATTATTATCGACCAAATTCTTGGCAGTGGGGCTGGAATGTCTGGTGATTTTTCGATCAATGTCGAGTTGGGATATCGCGTCCGTAATGGTGAAATTGTCGGAAGAATCAAGGATACGATGGTGAGTGGCAATGTCTATACCGCACTAAAACAAGTTGTCGCCCTCGGTGCCGATATCGATTGGAATGGTCCTTGTTACACACCATCTCTGATTGTCGAAGGATTATCCGTGACAGGGAGAGGGTAGGCTTTAGGCTTTAAGCTTTAGGCTTTAGGCTTTAAGCTTTAGGCTTTAGGCTTTAAGCTTTAGGCTTTAGGCTTTAGTAGGGAAGCAAGTATCTCTTTCATTCCCTAACACCTAACACCTAACACCTAACACCTAACACCTAACACCTAACACCTAACACCTAACACCTAAATTTAAAAGAGAGTTATTCTCAATAAGCCTTCCTTGTTGCAAATAGATCCCTAGTCAGATATGATAGTAACTGACGATAAAACTGGGGTAATGAGTATGTCATTCTATACAGCAGACTCCCTCAAAGCTGAACTACACGAGCGGGGATGGCGACTCACGCCCCAACGAGAAATCATTCTCGACATTTTTCAGAATCTAGCATCAGGCAAACACCTAAGTGCGGAAGATCTTTACGAGCTACTCAAGAGTGAGGGACATGACATCAGTCTGTCCACTATCTATCGCACAGTAAAACTCATGGCGCGGATGGGAATTTTGCGTGAGTTGGAGCTAGCAGAAGATCACAAGCATTATGAAATTAATCAGCCACATCACCACCACCACCACCTGATCTGCGTGCGGTGCAATCAAACGATCGAATTCAAAAATGAATCTGTCTTAAAAATTGGCGACAAAACTTCTAAAAAAGAAGGTTATCATCTCCTCGATTGTCAGTTGACAATTCATGCGATCTGTCCTACTTGTCAGCGATCAATTTTACCCGTGTAACAGCAATTATCATTTCGGCATAGTCAAGACTAGAGCTACAAACTCCCACAATCTTTTTCGCCCCGATCGTCAACTATATGTCAAAATGCAATATAGTCGCACCAGGGAGCAGCAGTTGAGTAACTCAGATCGGTCTAGACCAGCACATAAATCGGCTCCTCTAGGTAAAGCCGAAGATATTCCAGCAGCTTTGCGGGATGGCAATAAGATTAGATCGAATAGTCTCCAGAGCATGAATGCATCCAAGCAACTACCATTGGGACCGATCGCCATCGGGTTTGGGCTGCTATTGGCTGGTGGAGCTGCTTTTACGTTTACAACAACCTCCCACGAGCCACCTGCAACATCCAACTCAATGACTAGTTCAGGTAGTATTAACCAGCCAGGTAGTCCCACAACGGATAATAGCCAGCCTATTAATACAGATAACGTCTTAAATCATCTCCCCTATACCGAAGCTCCCGATGCCGAATTAGTCTCGATTGGTGGCGGTTATCGCTTGCGCAAAACTGCTGCGGCAAAGTTTCAATCGATGATCGCTGCGGCTCGATCGAGTGGTGTCAATATTACGACAATTTCGGCATTCCGATCGGTCGAAGATCAAAAACGGCTCTTTTTTGGCGTAGGAGCCGAACGCGGACAACAGCCGACTAAACGCGCCGAAGTCAGCGCACCGCCAAAGTATAGCGAACATCATACTGGTTACGCGATCGATCTTGGTGACAGCTCGGTTCCAGCTACTAATTTAAACCAAAATTTTGAAACTACACCTGCCTATAAATGGCTCAAAATTAACGCCGCAAAGTACAGTTTCGAGCTATCTTTTCCCAAAGACAACATTCAGAAAGTGAGCTACGAACCTTGGCACTGGCGGTTTGTCGGTGATATTAATAGCTTGGAAACCTTTTATAAAGCCCACAATTTAAAGGATAAATAGGCGTTGCTGATTTGCGGCTCGCGCTCCTCGGCTTTGCCGAGGGTTTAGCGAGACAAGACAAAGGTATGATTTCCCATTTTTGTGCTCCCCGCTCCCCGCTCTTCTCTCTAGCTTTTCATACATCACTCAATCCATCAATGCCAAATAATTATTAACGATCGACTAGACTTAAATAGTACGAGAGATCTATAGTAGTTATATATTGAATTTTGAGACGATTCGGCAAAGCCGACGTTACACGAACGAACAATGGAATTAACTAAAGCTCAACAACAACTCTACGACTGGCTGGTAGAGTATATTCGCGAACATCAACACGCACCATCGATTCGCCAGATGATGCAAGCAATGGAACTCAAATCTCCCGCACCGATTCAAAGTCGATTGGAACATCTGCGGAATAAGGGTTTTATCGAGTGGTCCGAAGGGAAAGCACGGACGATTAAAATTCTCAAATATGCAGCGAGTGGCGTGCCAATTTTTGGGACGATTGCAGCGGGGGGACTAGTCGAACCTTTTACCGACGTGACCGACAGATTGGATTTAGCCCCGCTTTTTCACCAGTCCGATTATTTCGCGCTGAAAGTGATGGGAGATAGCATGATCGAAGATTCGATCGTCGAAGGCGATATGGCTATCATGCAGCCTATTAAAGACTCCGCTGACGTGAAAAATGGCACGATCGTCGCCGCACGAGTTGAAGGTCAAGGTACCACCCTCAAACGCTATCATCGTCAGGGGGAAAATATTACACTCCAGCCTGCAAATGCTAAGTATAAACCGATCGAAGCTGAAGCCCATCTAGTTCAACTTCAAGGTATTTTAGTTGGCGTTTGGCGGGGTTATCAGTCGATGAAACGATAAACTCACATCTTTCACCAGCGACGCGCCATCCGCAGGGTGTCCCGAGGGTTTAGCCTCTCAATACAGTACAAAAATATAGTAATTAAGGTAGATCTGAGGGTACCCATTAAGCGGCGTTTTTATATCTCCTGGGGGAGAGGCTCCGCCAACGGGGGTTCCCTCCGATCGTCCTTTACCCACAACTAATCTACCCTGGTGCATACTGGGCAATTGTTTTTGACAAAAGTGCAATCTCTGCCTGTGCAAAGTATAGCCCTAAGTCAGTCAATGATTAAAACCGGATATAATCAAATACTGGCAGCCCGTTAGCGTAACCTTACCCATGTCGACCGAAATCTCCACCCACCTTCAAACCGAACTCGAAATTGCTGTCGAACATCGGCGTAATTTCGCGATCATTTCGCACCCTGATGCGGGTAAAACTACCCTGACAGAGAAACTCCTGCTGTACGGGGGCGCGATTCATGAAGCGGGTGCGGTGAAAGCGAGACGGGATCAGCGTAAGGCGACTTCTGACTGGATGGAGATGGAGAAACAGCGGGGAATTTCGATTACCTCGACGGTGTTGCAGTTTGAGTATCAGGGGTTTCAGGTAAATCTGCTAGATACGCCTGGACACCAAGATTTTAGTGAGGATACATATCGGACACTGGCGGCGGCGGATAATGCGGTGATGCTGATTGATGCCGCCAAGGGTTTGGAGCCGCAGACACGCAAGTTATTTGAAGTGTGTAAAATGCGGGAGTTGCCGATTTTCACCTTTGTGAATAAACTCGATCGACCTGGCCGCGAACCATTAGAATTGTTAGATGAGATCGAGCAGGAATTAGGCTTGCAAACCTATGCGGTCAATTGGCCGATTGGCACCGGAGATCGCTTTAAAGGCGTGTTCGATCGCCATCAGCGCAAAGTTCATCTATTCGAGCGAACGGCGCATGGTAAGAAGGAAGCGACCGATACGGTGATGGATCTGCACGATCCGCGTCTGAAAGAGATCTTAGACAAAGAATTATTCGAGCAACTCCACAGCGATTTGGAACTCCTGGATGGGGTGGCTTCGGATTTAGATTTAGAGTTGATTCATGCTGGTTACATGACTCCGGTATTCTTCGGAAGTGCGATGACCAATTTTGGGGTAGAGCTATTTTTACATTATTTCTTAGAATACGCGCTCAAGCCAGGAAATCGTAATTCTAACATTGGATCGATCGAGCCAAGTTATCCAGAGTTCTCCGGTTTTGTATTCAAATTACAAGCTAATATGGACCCCAAACATCGCGATCGAGTCGCATTTATTCGGGTCTGTACTGGTAAATTTGAAAAGGATATGACCGTCAGCCACGCGCGTACAGGGAAGACTGTCAGACTATCGCGTACGCAGAAACTATTCGCCCAAGATCGGGAATCGATCGAAGAAGCATATCCAGGCGACGTAATTGGTCTAAATAATCCTGGTGTATTCGCGATCGGCGATACAATTTACACAGGCATGAAGAAGCTCGAATATGAAGGAATTCCCTGCTTTTCACCCGAATTATTTTCTTTTCTCCGCAATCCCAACCCATCGAAATTTAAACAGTTTCAAAAAGGGGTAAAGGAGCTGCAAGAAGAAGGAGCAGTTCAGATTATGTACTCTGCTGATGAATCCAAACGTGACCCAATTTTAGCAGCAGTGGGACAACTGCAATTTGAAGTTGTGCAGTTTCGGATGAAGAATGAATATGGTGTCGAAACAACCTTAGAACCACTCGGTTATTCGGTGGCGCGATGGGTGTTGAATGGTTGGGATGCGCTGGATAAAGTGGGGCGGTTATTTAATACTGTGACAATCAAAGATAACTGGAATCGTCCGGTGTTATTGTTCAAGAATGAATGGAATGTTAATCAGTTATTAGAAGATCATCCTAGCTTGAAATTGAGTTCGATCGCACCGATTACGATCGGGACTTCATCTGTGAGTTAGGTTGAATTTGGGCGGGGATAATTGGTTTTCTCCGTTTGAGAACGCCCTCAAATGAATTTGGGGCTAAGAGCGAAAGTCCATTGAAATGGACTGATTGCGATCCGACAGTTCTCTTCAGAGAACTTTTGCTGTTAGCCCGAACTTCTAGTTCAGGGTGGTACTGGGGTGGAGCAAAAAATTACCTATCGGGTCAATTATTCATGATATCTTCCAATTTTTTAATATATCCAAGTGTTTTAATGACTCAGGTGTAACTTCTATCTGATTGTTGTAAAGATTCAGACGTTTGAGGTTTGTAAGTTTACTAATTGACTCAGGAATGAGCTTAATCTGATTATTGCTGAGACTAAGTTCTTGGAGACTAGTGAGTTTACTAACGGATTCAGGAATAACCTCAATCTGATTATAATGAAGAGAGAGCTTTTTCAGATTAGTAAGTTGGCTAATCGACTCAGGAATAACCTCAATCTGATTATGACCGAGATTGAGTTCTTGGAGATTAGTGAGTTTACCAATCGACTCAGGAATAACTTTAATCTGATTACAATAGAGATCTAGTTTTTCTAAATTAACCATCTGACCAGTCGACTTAGGGATAACTAACGGATTTTGATCGTCGTCATTAACACCAAGATTTAAGTGCTTAAGGTTAATGAGTCTTGTAACTGACTCAGGAAATATCTCTATACAATTTGCACTCAGATCGAATACTTGAAGATTGATAAGTCTCTCGATTGACTCAGGAATAATTGTTATGTCGTTACAACTGATATCTAGTGTTTGAAGGTTAGATAATTGCTCGATCGATCTTGGGAATTGGGTTAGTAAATTACAGTATAGTGACAGTGATTCTAGATTCTTCAGGCTTCCTATTTCTACTGGTAAATCAGTGAGTTTATTGCCTAATGGTTCAGTTGATATTCTCTCATCGTATTTCCCCAAGACCAATCGCTTTAAATTTACTAAACTCCCAATCTCTGGCGGCAAAACTTCTAGATCTAATCCAGCCAGATCTAGCTCTTTCCACCTCCAAAATCGCGCTCGTGCGATTAAATCCAGTAATTCCCGCTCAGTCACGATCTCATGCCACTATCACAATAACTCTAGCGTACCCAAGTTGATGGTAATGTTGTTGCTAATCTCGATCGATCGTTAGTCTAGCCGCTCAATCGAGTTAAAATAGTAACACCACAATAAAAGCAAGTTTTTATGTTGTCGATCGAACAACTTACCCAAGCAGTCCTCTCCTTGCCTAGTGCCTCAAGATCTAAACTAGCAGAAGAATTGGTGCAGAGCTTAGAATTTGATGTAGATCCAGCTATTCAAACAACTTGGCTCAATATAGCCCAGCAACGTCGCGATGAGATTCGTAGCGGCTCAGTCCAAGCAATCGATGGACAAAAGGCTTTAGATCGAGTCAGACAGCTTTTAGAATAATGAAATATATCTTTCATCCAGCCGCTCTCATCGAATATTCAGAGGCGGATCAAGTTGGCATGACTAGACAAGGTTTACAAAAAGCTTTGTCTGATGAAGGCAACCCCCGCTTTGGCAATATCACATCGATAGTTCAGGCGATGGGATATCGCTTAGTACCGCAAAAGCTGCCCCAATCGCAACCCTCACTATAAGTCGTACCCAACTTGATGCCAATGTTGTTGCTAATCTCGATTAATGATATACTTTGTGTATCTTAACTCGATCGATAGCATGAAAGCTCAAATTGGTCGCTGGGGAAATTCTTTGGCGATCCGAATTCCTAAATACATCGCAGATGAATTGGCTCTGGGGGTCAATGACGAAGTTGATTGTCGGTTGGAAAAGGGTCAACTGATTGTCGAGCCAGTGCAGAAAATGCCTAAATACACCCTGGCTGAACTCCTCAGCCAAGAACTAGAGCCAGAGCCAGAGCTTGATTGGGGTAAACCTAGTGGAGCAGAGGAATGGTAGATTATATTCCAGCGCGTGGCGATTTTATTTGGCTAAATTTTGACCCGCAATCTGGACACGAACAGATGGGTAAACGTCCAGCACTAGTCGTCAGCCACACTGAATTTAACCAGCAGCGGGGGTTTATTTTGGTTTGTCCGATTAGCAATACCAAGCGCAAAAATCCGTTCTACATCAATATTCCAGATGGAGAAGCTGTCACTGGTGTCTTGATGGCTGACCAATTGAGATCGTTAGATTATCAATCTAGAGGAGCCGAACTAATTGCTATTTGTTCTAAAGAGTTATTAATGGAAGTTCTGGGTAGAATTTACCCAATTATGTTTTGAATCTGGCGATCGAATTCCACTATCGATCGGATAATAGTCAATAGCTGACTTGAGTTGGCACTTTATCGTTTATGTTCGATCGATCGAGGATCGTTGCTGGCAGCAAACATGAATCAAATTGTAATTATTGGTGCTGGTCCGACAGGCTTGACTCTCGCCATGCTACTCGCAAAACGGGGCATTAACGTCAAATTAATTGAAGCCTCGAATAGTTTTCGGCGGATCTTTCGTGGCGAAGCACTGATGCCCAGCGGTCTGAAGGCGATCTCGCAGATGGGGTTATCGGATGTAGTCCAAAATATTCCGCACCGCTGCTTTGATGCGTGGGAGTTTTATATCGAAAATCGACCGATTTTTCGGGTTGACGAACCGATGGAACTAGGTGGTCAGCCCTGTATGCTGATTTCCCAACCTGCTTTTCTGGAGACGGTGCTGGAAAAAGCTAATGAGTGCGAGCAGTTTGAGTTTATCCAAGGTACTGCCGTTCGGGATTTATTGTGGCAAGACGATCGGGTATCGGGTGTAAAATTGAGTGATGGTCGAGAGATCGCCGCAGACTTGGTAATTGGTGCCGATGGGCGTAATTCGATCGTCCGCCAACAGGCAAATTTGGCTCTGACGCAAGCAGCTCAAAGTTTCGATATTCTGTGGTTTAAACTGCCAACTAGCCCAGATTTTACGGAGAATATCTTTTATTCGATCTTACGAGATCGGGATGGATTTGGGGTATTCCAAAGCTCTGAGGGCAATCTACAGGTGGGTTGGTCGCTAGATCGAGACCATCCGATTGAGTGGCAAAAAATTGATTGGGCGGAAAAACTGGCTTCAGCTTCCCCCGATTGGTTGGCGACCCATTTTCGTCAGCAAAAAGACTTCATCGAACGACCGCTATTACTATCGATCGTGGTTGGGCGTTGTCCTCAATGGCACGTTCCTGGATTGCTATTGTTAGGCGATGCAGCCCATCCGATGTCACCCATCCGCGCTCAGGGCATTAATATGGCCCTCCGCGATGCGATCGTGGCGACAAATCATCTCGTCCCATTATTACAGCAGCAACCCAATTTAGCGGCAATTGATGCCGTTCTTCCCCAAATTCAAGCGGAACGGGAACCGGAAATTATCCAGATCCAACGGTTGCAAGCAGCGGAAGTTTCCCAGGGCGAATTGATGAAAAATAACCCACTGCTTAGATATGCGGTGAGTTTTCTCGCACCATTAATTGGTAGCATAATTAAAAAGTCTTGGCTCGATCGACAACTCCAGTTACGGCAAGGAGTTACATGCGTAGATTTAAAAGTAAAGCAGTAACATTAACGGCGTTGCTGATTTAAGGTATGATTCCCTATTTTTGCACTTTCTACGCCCCGCTCCCCCCTTTCCTCTCTAGCTTTTCATACCTCGATCTAGCAACGCCACATTAACTAGGTTCCCAACATTTGTAGTTGGTATAAGCTAGCATATAAACCACCTTGTTGGAGTAACTCATCATGGCTGCCAGATTCAATTAAGCTACCTTGCTTGAGCACAAAGATTCGATCGACGTTGCGAATTGTCGATAAACGGTGAGCGATAATAATCGCAGTCCGATCGACTATTAATCGATCGAGTGCATCTTGGACTAAGGCTTCCGTACCGACATCTAAACTTGCCGTAGCTTCGTCCAAGACTAGCACGCGGGGATTGCGAATTACCGATCGAGCGAAAGCAATTAACTGCTTTTGTCCAGCGGATAAATTAGAACCGCGTTCCCGTAATTGAGTATCATAACCTTGGGGCAGTTCGCTAATAAACCTGTCGATATTAGTCGATCGAGCTGCATGGAGAATTTCAGCTTCGGTATACTCTTCGCCTAGGGTAATATTCTCGCGGACATCTCCTGCAAATAGAAATCCATCTTGGAGAATTACGCCCAAATAGCGGCGAAGTTCGGCTTGAGTGATTTTTTTGATATCTACTCCATCGACTAAAATTCGCCCCTTTGTTGGCTCATATAGACGGCAGAGCAAGCGAATAATTGAACTTTTTCCCGCACCAGTTGGGCCGACTAGGGCAATTTTTTCACCTGGTTTAATGGTGAAGTCTAAGTTGCGAATTACATAGTCGTCATCTTTGTAGGCAAACCAGACATTTTCAAAGCGAATTTCACCCTGGGCGGCACTATCGATATGGGTGAGATGTAAACTTTGAGCGTTGTCGATATCTTTGATTTCGATCGGTTCATTGAGAATATCGCTAATCCGTTCGACTGCGGTAAATCCCGATTGAATTGCGGTGAATTTCTCCGCAAATTGGCGCAATGGTTCAAACAGTTTTTGGGCGTATAAAATAAATGCTGATAACGTCCCAAAATCTAATGTTTTATCTAGCACCATCAAGCCACCCCACCAAAGTACGGCCGCGATCGCCACGAGGGAAATCCACTCTAGAGTTGCCGATACTGCCGAGTCATGAAAGTTAGTTTTATCGATTTCATTAATATATCGATCGCGGACAGTCCGAAATAGTTCGGCGTTGTATTTTTCGCGTCTAAATAGTTGGACGACATTAATACCAACGACATTTTCCTGTACCATCGAGTTAAGTAAAGATAACTCTTCTCTGCCCCGATAATTTGCTTTTCGATACTCATGTTGAAAATAAATTACCAATGCTGCCACAGGTACTAACATGAATAGTAGCATCAGGGCAATTTTCCACTGCAGCGTGAACATATAGTAAATCATCACCAGGATCGAGAATAGATCGCTGATGATGCCGATCGCTCCAGTTGTAAAGACATCACCTAATGCTTCTACATCGTTAGTTAATCGAGTAATTAACTTGCCGACGGGCGTGCGATCGAAAAAACGTACCGCTAAAGATGTGACTCGATCGAATAAATCATTCCGAATATCTGCGGTGATTTGTTGCCCGATCCGTTGGACGGTATATCCTTGAATTGCAGTGAGAATTAAGCGAATTATCACCGTTCCCATGAGAATCAAAGTGAGGAGATTTAATCCATCTAACATGGACAAACCACTTACAAAATTCCAGGTTTTTTCACTTCTAATTTTAGAAATTGCCTGCCCGATAATCAACGGTTGAATTGCGTTAGAAATCGCTAACGGAATCAATAATCCAAATGATAAGAGAAATAATTTCCCACTCCGACGAGCATAGGGTACTAGTCTCAATAATAATCGCCAGTCATTATCTGGAAGTACTGGCGATTCTAGATTTTGAGAGCGAGATTTTGTAGCATTAGTCATGTAATTGGGTCGGCAGAGTGCAAGTAATTAGAGGTTAGATAAAATTGCGCGAACTACACAATTAATCTGAAAGAGTACCCTAGATTGTCGCAGTAATAAATATCTATGTGTTTAGATGAGATCTGAGGTGAAACTTTCAAATTAACAGATAGGTTTTTGCGTAAATTGCGGCTTGGGTGCGATCTCTTAAGTTTAACCGACTCAAAAGATTGGTGACATGATTTTTGACTGTACCTTCAGAAATGTATAGTTGCTGGGCAATCTCTCGATTATTATCACCTGTGGCAATCAGTTTCAAGACTTCTAATTCTCTGGGAGTTAGTTCCGCCAATTCTAATGGTAAGGCAATTTTAGTTTCATTGCCTCGACCAGACATCACTTTTGCCATCATCCCTGGTGCTAAATGAGTATAACCTCGATCGACAGCTCGAATTGCTGCGGCGATTTCCTCGGAAGGGGTATCTTTGAGCAGATAACCTTTTGCACCAGCTTCAATTGCTGCTGACACGGAAATATCATCATCAAAGGTAGTCAGTACCAGAATATTTACAGCGGGAAACTGCTGACAAATTTCCCTAGTCGCCGTCACGCCATCCATCACAGGCATCCGAATATCCATTAATATTACATCTGGCTGAAGTGCTTTGACTCGATCGTTGGCGAAGCCTTCCAGAATGGAAATCGCAATTTGCCCATTCTCCGCTTCTCCAATTATCTTTAAATCGGGTTCGAGTTCTAATAATGCTTTTAGCCCCTGACGAATCAGATTTTGGTCGTCTACCAGCAAGATATTAATCATAGCGGTGCGCCATCTGTTAACGGAATGAGTGCCACAATTTGACAACCTGAATCGATCGCACTAATAATCTCAAACTTGCCATGTAATGATAGCACTCGTTCGCGCATCCCTTGTAAGCCAAATCCAGTCATATTATTCGTAGGAATAAAACCGCGTCCATTGTCGATGACTCTTAATTCTAACTCAGTCGGTCGAGTTTGGATTTCGACGATCGTTTCGCTAGCACCAGCATATTTGCTGATATTTGTCAATGCCTCTTGAACGATCCGATAGATGGTAGTTGCTACGGGTTGCGGCAGGTTCGGGGGCAAATCCAGGCGACAGACGGGTTGAATCTGGTTAGACAGCTTAAATTCATCCGCTAATTTCTGAATTGCTGTCGCGAGATCTTGGTTCTGGAGGGGATCGGAGCGGAGCGTAGATACAGATTGACGGACATCGTGTAAGGCAATCGAACCGAGTCGTTTGGCTTCTGTCAGCATCGCGCGAGATTTTTCTGGTTGAATCTGCGAGAGTTTGACAGCCATTTCCAGGTGCAAATTGAGCGCAGTAAGGGAATGTCCGAGGGAGTCATGAATTTCTCGCGCAATCCGATTTCGCTCCTGTAAGCTGCCAATTTCTTGCGCTCTGACTGCGTAGCTGCGGATACGTTGATTGGCAATTGCTAGTTCTTCTTTGGCTTGCTTTTCTGCTAAAATTCGGTCTACTAATAATTGGAGACTGAGTAAGATCCCGCCAAATAGAATTACAAAACCCCAGCGAAACCCATCGCGATCTCGACGATTTTGTGGGGCTTCGGCGGTGGTAATCCGCCGATCTGAATTGCGAAATCTTCCTCCTGAGGGATGTGGATGATGGCGGGGAAATAATTGCATGGTTATCAAAAATAGCGCAAATATTCCACCTGTAATCCACACTCGATATTTTCGCCCAAACACCAGATAACTGCGAATTACTACAATGATATAAAACAACCCAACCGGACGCATCCCGATATAAGATGCTACTAAAATCGGGATAATTTGGGCGATTGTATAGAGAATTTTAATCGATAATTTATCTGGTGGGAAACGTAGTCCGATCGCTGCTAATATCACCACAATCCCAATATTAAGCCATTCTGGTTGATACTCCTGCGAAGATACTTCCAATGCCATCACCACTGCAAATAAAATCCATTCAATATATAGCAACAATCGCAGGGGATGGCGCATGTTAAATTAGTGGAAAGTTGAAAGTTTTGTC
The DNA here is from genome assembly GCF_031418915.1 of Chamaesiphon sp. VAR_48_metabat_135_sub. Classification (NCBI taxonomy): domain Bacteria; kingdom Bacillati; phylum Cyanobacteriota; class Cyanophyceae; order Gomontiellales; family Chamaesiphonaceae; genus Chamaesiphon; species Chamaesiphon sp. VAR_48_metabat_135_sub. Next base: position 26,062 of record NZ_JANOJV010000256.1, read on the forward strand.
TCGATCGCGATCTTTAGCATAATCGATCGAGATCGTGCTCGATCGTTACTTTAGTCATGCTTTGAGAAGTTGAGATTGAATTACAACCCTTGCCTCGATATCCCCGACTGTCTTGTCTCGCTGTCTTGTCGTTTTTTTATTCGGGGGGAACCCCCGTTGGCGGAGCCTCTCCCCCAGTAGATATAAAAACGCCGCTAAACCCTCGGGGAACCCGAGGAACGCGAGCCGCTGTCTTGTCTTGACGCACACAACCTGGAGGAAACCTCCAGGTCGATGCGTCGCTGTCTCTCTTCCATGGTCGGGGAACAAAGGCGGGAGAGAGCCGCTTCTTGAAGAAGTCGGGGATATGTCCTCTCAGGGAGATTTTCTCACAAAAAAAGACCGTTCTAACCGAACGATCTTTAACATAAATCAATAGAATATTATTTAATGAATAACATTTCTTGATAAGTAGGTAATGGCCATAAATCGTCTGCAACTTCAGCTTCTAGTCCATCGGCATATTTGCGAACTTCATCCATCAACGGACGAACGGTTGCGACTAAATATTGCATGTGTGCTTCCATCGTATCAAAATGGTCATTGTCCAATGCAGATGTTAACTTGCTGACACAATCCATCATTGATTTAGTCGATGTCGCTACACTTTGGGCACTTTCAGCATCAAAATCAACACCGATTTCTTTGAGTCCAGCAATCGTAGTTGCTAAGTCAGTTAGATAACGAGTTGCGGCAGGGTAAATCAGAGTTTTAGCAATACTAATAACTAGTTTAGCTTCGACTTCGATCGACTTGATATACTGCTCGGCGTAGGTTTCGTACCGACTAGCTAGTTCAACAGGGGAGAGGATGCCCATGCTGCTGAATAAATTGACGATTGCCGCTTCATTCAGTACTGGTAATGCATCTGCTGTCGTCCGCAGGTTGCGTAAACCGCGCTCTTCCACCGCCATTTTATGCCACTCTTCCGAGTAACCGTTGCCATTGAATACCACTGCGCCGTGGTTGTCGATGACTTCTTTGAGTACAGTTTGAATCGCCGCATTTAGTTCGCTACCTTTGGCGATTTCAGCTTCTAATTTGTCAGCCATCCAGATCAGCGATTCTGCTAAGATCGTATTCATTGCCACTAATGGCCCTGCTACCGACTGTCCCGAACCCACTGCTCGGAACTCAAAACGGTTGCCAGTAAAAGCAAACGGTGAAGTTCGATTGCGATCGCCAGCATCTTTTGGCAAGATTGGCAAGGTATCGACACCAATATTCATAGTGCCTTTAGCGGTCGATCCTTTGAGCGCACCCTGCTTGATTTGCTCGAAGACATCTTCCAGTTGAGAACCCAGGTACATGGAAATGATCGCTGGTGGAGCTTCATTTGCGCCCAGACGGTGGTCGTTACTAGCCGTTGCGATGACTGCACGTAAGAGCGGGCCGTATTGATGAACGCCACGAATTACTGCACCGCAGAAGACTAGGAATTGAGCGTTGGAGTGAGGATTGTCACCTGGGTCTAAAAGGTTGCCTTGAGTGGCATTTCCAACCGACCAGTTGACGTGTTTACCCGAACCATTAATCCCTGCAAACGGCTTCTCGTGGAGCAAGCACATAAAACCATGCTTTTTCGCAGTGGTGCGCAGAATTGTCATGATCAGATGTTGGTGGTCGGTGGCGACGTTTGCTGCCTCATGGTAAGGTGCGATTTCAAACTGACCTGGTGCTACTTCGTTGTGACGGGTTTTGGCGGGGATGCCCAGTCTATAGAGTTTTTCTTCGACATCCTGCATGTACACCTGAACCCGCTCTGGAATTGCCCCAAAGTAGTGGTCGTCAAATTGTTGACCTTTTGCAGGTGGCTTCCCAAACAGGGTTCTGCCTGCCAATAAGAGGTCGGGACGATTAATTGCAAAATTAGCATCGACAAGGAAGTATTCTTGCTCTGCACCGCAACTAGAATTGACTGGAGCGATATTAGTATTGCCCAAGATCTTTAAGACTCTGGTCGCTGCCTTATTCATCGCCGCGTTGGAACGCAACAGGGGTGTTTTCTTGTCTAAAGCTTCCCCAGTCCAAGATACAAATACCGTCGGAATGCACAGGGTGGAACCATTATCAGTTTCCATGATAAAGGCTGGACTGGTCACATCCCATGCCGTATAACCACGCGCTTCAAAGGTGGAACGGATACCACCATTCGGGAAAGAAGAACCATCTGGTTCGCCCTGGACGAGCAATTTACCTGCAAACTCCGAGATCACTGTTCCATCACTTTGAACGGATACAAAACCGTCATGCTTTTCAGCAGTGGCATTAGTCAGGGGATAAAATACGTGAGCATAATAAAGTGCCCCTTTAGAAATCGCCCAATCTTTCATCGCCACAGCGATCGAGTCAGCAATGGAGATGTTTAGTGGCTCGCCAGTTTGGATCGTCTTCTTTACCGATTTAAACACATCCTTGGGCAGACTTTCTTGCATCTTTGCCAAAGTAAAGACATCTACCGCCCACAGATCTTCCAATCGTTTGGGAGCTTTGGGGGGCATTGGCTCGCGATTGGTGATTTGATAAATTGCTTGCATCCGGGATTCATTTCCACTCACAGCTTTTTTCCTCTCTGGCTCTTGACACCAATAAATAATAATTCCGATGCATACCTAAAATAGATACATATGATACCGATCTTCAGCGATAGATATGTGCTTGACAATTCTTTCGCTGTCGAGCAGTCAATCAGTGCCTGAAACTAAACGCTACGATCTTCGAGATCGATCTAGCTGAAATTGCTTGGTAACAGTACTTATGAAACACAGCAATTCGTTTAATTCAGTTCTCTGACTCGATTTCAGACATTATCTCATGGTAGCGCGAGATCTGAAAATTTTCTTGTGATATCGACAGATTTTCTCGATTCTCAGCCAGATGTACTTACCATTTGTGTTGTATCACAAACAACTGGACAGTCGATTAAATTAAGTTATGATAGAGATTGTGAGAAAAGTTATTGTAAAACTTCTCGCCACAACAAAATCATTCTTTTTTTGGCATAGTTTTCAGATGAGTATCTCCTCACACATACCCACTAACGATACCTCGATTTGGACTAGCCTCAAGCAAGCGATCGCCGCTAGTTCGGGGTTTCAACACTGGGCATCACAATTAACTACTCTAGAGCAATCAGATCTCAATCTCGATGCTCGCGTCCAACGCTATCTCCGCGAAACTTTAGAGACTCTAGCATATTAAATTAGGGGCAAGGGTAAAGGAAAGATGCCTTCGATCGGTAAGTGATGTCGGTGCGATCGCATGACTTGCCGATTTTGCAGTGACCTTGCCCCCGATCCCATTTTGTGTCACTTAGCTGGTTTTTCGATCGCTAACCCCTTTGACTTCACAATCCAGTTGCTACGCAACCAATTTTTGGTTACTCTGAACAGGCCGTTAAGATATTCTAGCAGGTGATTTCAAGAACGTCTGACTGAGAATTGCCGTACAAGTGAGCGCGAAAATAATTAGCAAGCCAAAGCCCATTGCATAACTTCCAGTTACATCTCGGCAAATCCCCAAAACAATCGGTGGGAAAAAGCCACCCAGTCCTCCCGCAGCACCGACTAGTCCGGTGACACTTCCCGTCTGCTGAGGGAAATATTGGGGTACGAGTTTAAAGACACCACCATTACCCAGTCCAAATAATACAGCACAACCGATCGAGCCAATCGTAAACAACACGATCGAGGGCATCGCCATCAACCAACTAATCGCCGCAATGCCTAGAAATACGCCCACAAGCAGCTTTTGACCACCGATCTTGTCGCTCAATATGCCACCGACAGGACGGGATAAAGTGGCTACCAAGACAAAAAATGCAGTTCTCGCCCCTGCATCTGCTGGAGCTAGTGCAAAGACTTCCTTATAGAGGGTAGGTAAATAAATACTCAGCGCGACGAAGCCACCAAATGTTAGTGCGTAGAAGATACTCAATACCCAAGACAATTTTTCAGTTTTCAATACTGCGATATTTTCAGCCAGTGATTTAGATTTACTTGGCGGCTTGGCATTATTTGCAGTCAGTGCGAAAATCCCACCCCACACTACAGCAACCGCACTAAAAACGAGAAACGTCGCCGGAATACCGATATTAGCAGCTAAAACTGGCCCACCAAACACCGCCACCGACTGTCCGATATTTCCCGCGCCATAAATGCCCAACGTAGTGCCCTGCTGACTCGGTGGAAACCAACCAGAGACAAAAGCCACACCCACAGCAAAAGAAGTACCTGCTAGCCCCATCCAGAAGCCCCAGAATAGCAAGCTGGGATAGGAATGATTGAGTGAAAGTGCGACAGCCGGGACGATCGTAAATGCTAATAGTATACTAAACACGATGCGGCCGCCGTATCGATCGGTCAACAGCCCCAGCGGAATTCGTCCGACAGAGCCTAATAAAACGGGAATCGCAATCATCACACTCGCTTGCGTCACCGATAGCCCCAATTCTTTCCTTAATAATGGTGCTAACCCTGAGATGATGCCCCAATTGGCAAACGCCACCGCAAAAGCCATTGTGGCTAGAAATAGGTTTTGATTAGCAGCAGATCGATCGGCAGTATTCATAGACACAGATAAAAACACTCAGAATATGATGTCACTAAACCAAGACCTAAAAATGGGATAGACATCAAATATCTATCCTATTTCTGCATAAGCTGACTAAAAATTAATTATTAGTGTCCGCAGCAAGCGACTAGCAGATGGACTTTTAAATGTCTACAATCCTTGACTCGCAAACTTTTGAAGATATAAATACTCGATCGATAAGCTCGTCTAAATGCGATCGCAAGCAAGCATATTTGCATTTTGGTAGTACGGCAAGTCGATCGATAGCTAGGATTCTAATTAAAATCTTCACTTTCTTGATAAATATCAATCTGGTATTTGAAATCATTACGAACGCGATCGATGAATTTAGTGATGCTATCAATAGTCCACTGATTGTAAACAACCAATTCCTCTCCATCGACTGTTGTGATAACCTCATTAGGCTTCATGAAATATAGCTTGTCAAACTTTACCTCTTGCTTCAAACTGACTACTAATTGGAACGAAAATGCTTTTTCGATTTCACCACATGTAAAGGATGAATTATCCTTTACATGTTTACTGATTACTGCCAGTACTAATCGCCGCTTATTGTAAATATTGCCGTCGAATAGATACCGAGTATGGTCAGCTTTTTTTGTTGCAATCTGGATAGATCTTTGTTCGTTAGATTGTTCGCGAACTTTAACCTGATAGTCTTGTGCTTCTGGCAAAGGAATAATTTGCTCGATATCTAGTAATACTGTTTCATTTAATTGATACGGCGTTAATCTCACACAGCGAATATCTAGATTTCGCTGATTTAGCCAGATCGCAGTAGTAGTAATCTCAGGACTAAAGTTCGCAGCAGCTAAGACAATCCGTACATCATTAGGAAATATAACATCTTGTTCTTCGCCACCTAAAAAATTTCGCAACTCAATTTCAGCATCTTTGGATTCTCCTAATCTATTTAGGTGCTTTTGATAAATATCGATGGCTCCTTTAAAAGTAAGCGTAGATACCATTGCCGCATATCTCAGGGCCTGTAACTCCATATGCGATCCTGTTTCGTCGCGCTTGAGTTCGATAACGACGATATTACTATCTCGATCGATTCCTAATAAATCTATTCGTCTAGTGCCTTCACTCCAGTCTGAAAATTCTTCAGAAATTATTAGAGTATCTGGTGAAATAGCTGCGATGCGATCGCGTAGAGCTTTTTGAAGATGAGTTCGTTCGAGGATGTGGAGATTTTGAAAAGTTTGTTGAGATATCGGCGCGATTGTACAATCTTGAAGCTCAAACGTATATATTGTCATCAGCGGAAGCTAGTTCTATCTTTAGAGTATTCCCTAATGCCATTCGTTTCTCTACATCAAAAAATTGTAATTAACTACCGTATGATTTGGGATATTAATTATCCTCCTTTGATTATAACTATGACATCTGCTTTTTCCCGTTTTCCCGATCGATTACAATCCGCCATTACTTCCCGCTTGGGTTGGACATCATTGCGCCCAGTCCAAGAACTGGCGGGACATGCGATCCTTGATGGTTATAATACGATCGTTCTCGCACCGACTGCTGGGGGGAAGACAGAGGCGAGTATGTTTCCGCTGTTGGCAAAGATAGTAGAAAAGGAACCGCAGGGCGTGGGGATTCTGTATATCGCGCCGATTAAGGCGTTGTTGAATAATCAAGCCGAGCGATTAGGGATGTATACTCAGATGCTCGGTTTGAGTCGGTTTTTGTGGCATGGAGATATTAAAGCCGCCGAGAAAAAAGCTTTTCGTAAACAGCCGGCAACGCTGTTGATGACGACTCCCGAATCCTTGGAAGTGATGTTGATGTCGGGGAGTGTGCCCCATGCTGAGATATTTGCAGATTTACGGGCGGTGGTAATTGACGAGGTTCACGCCCTGGCTGGGAGCGATCGAGGAGCGCAGCTAATGTCAGTGCTAGAGCGGTTAATTCGGGTGAGCGTCAATGATGTTCAACGAGTGGGTTTGAGTGCCACTGTGGGCAATCCTGACGTGATTCTGGACTGGTTGCAGGGGACTTCTGAGCGTCCGCGCTGTAAGATCGATCCGCCCAAGGAGCATAGTAAAAAAGAGATTCGGATCTTGATGCAGGATTCTAAGCTGGATATAGCTAATCGATCGAGTATGTTGGCGCAGGGCAAAAAGAGTCTATTATTCTGTCAGAGTCGTGCGCTGGCTGAGGAAATATCTGGAGCGATGCAAAATCGCGGGATTGATGTGTTCATCCATCATAGTTCGGTGGCGTTGGAGGAGCGCACCCTGGCTGAGGAACGGTTTGCCAATGGGCATAATAATTGTATCGTCTGTACTTCGACGTTGGAATTGGGGATCGATGTCGGCGATTTGGATGCGGTATTACAGGCGAATGCACCGGATACGGTTTCGGCTTTTTTACAACGATTGGGGCGCACGGGTAGACGGGGTGGCGGTGCGAATACGACGTTTTTGATCGATAATTCGGCGGCTCTATTACAAGCGATCGCGGTGGTAGAATTAGCACGGCGAAATTGGGTAGAATCGATCGTGGTATCCGATCGCAATTGGGCGGTATTAGTCCAACAATTACTGGCGATGACGCTGCAAGCAACTTCGATTTCACCTGGGGATGTGTGGGCACAATTAGGCACGATTCCCGATTTCAAAGGGATTAAACGAACGGAATTCGATCGCTTAATCAAGCATATGATTAAGACAAATTATCTTTATCTGACTGGGGGATTACTGGCGATCGGAACTGAAGCTGAAAAAGCTTTCGGACGGAAGAACTTTATGGCTTTATATGCGGTATTTAGTTCGCCCCAACAGTATGAAGTTTACACCCTAGATGACCAACCGATCGGCTCATTAGAACAAAAATTTATCGATACTCTCACACCCGAAATTAGTTGTTTCTTATTGGGTGGCAGAGCCTGGATCGCCCAATCGATCGATCGGGATAATCGCAAGATAATAGTAGCTCCGGCACCCCACGGCAAGAAACCAACCTGGGGCGGATTTATTCCGCAATTTCTGGGCTGGGATATCTGTCAGGAAATCGCCACTTTATTAAAATCTAAAGCCGATCTAGTCTATTTAGATAAGGATGCTAAATTAGTATTGAACACTGCTCGGAGCGAACGCCGTCAGGAAGTTGTCGATCGAATAATTTGGGAAGAAGATAAACAGGTACAATGGTGGACATTCGCAGGCGGGAGAATCAATCGCACGTTGAAATATGGGTTGGAATGTCTCTGGGGTTGGGAAGTCAGAGCGGATAATTTTCAAATTACTGTCACAGGCGAACATTTAACAGCAACAATGTTTGAGAGTGCGATCTCAGAGGTAATTAAACCAGAGTTTTGGAAGTTAAAAGAAACTCAAAAATATTTATTACAGAATCTCCCTAATTATCGGTTTAGTAAGTTTCAGCAAGTTTTACCCGATCGATATGCTTTAGAGATGGTGCAGGGGTATTTATTAGATATTGAGGGGATTAGTAAATTGAAGATCGATCGATCTTAGATTGTTGCCAATGGAGATCGTCCTCAAAACCGAACAATAACGATTCATTTAATCGTAAATTGACGCAGGACAATTCAGTAATGCCGAACAAGTAATTGACACCGCTTTTCGTCTGCTCGAACAGCATTCGGTTGGTGGACTGTTGTTAGTGTGAGATCTAAATTTCACTCTAACAACCCAATCATCAATTATCGATCGAGATCGCGATCGATCGTCATGATGCTTGGATTTGCGATAGTATCTGCTATGAAGCCTTCAAGATCCTACATACCCAGATGGGCTACGATCTGCGGCATGTGTAATTAAAACAACACGCTCGCCCTAAATTAAGGAATGCATCATGAAGTCAATTTCCTCATATTTCGCAGTATTTAATAGTCGGAAGATGGTAGCAATTTTGCTACTTGGCTTTGCCTCTGGCTTACCATACGCTCTAGCTGATGATGCTTTTAGAGCATGGCTGACTAAGACTGGATTTGATATCAAGACCATTGGGTGGTTGAGTTTGGTGGGTTTACCTTATTCGCTCAAATTTCTCTGGTCGCCATTAATTGACTACTTTCGACTACCTGTGCTGGGACGACGAAGGGGCTGGATTCTGGCTACTCAAATTGGGCTAATTATTGCGATTCTGGGTTTGGCTAGTCAGATGGGGGTAATTGCCGGATTAGATCCCGCAGGTAGAAACAATGCCCTGCAATTAGTTGCTATTACCGCCGTGGCGATCGCCTTTTTAAGTGCAACTCAGGATATAGCAGTTGATGCCTACCGAACTGATGTAGTTAGCACTTTGGAAGTGGGAGCTGGCGCATCGGTGGCTCTGTTGGGCTATAGAGTGGCGTTACTGCTGACAGGTTGGATTGCCTTCGTTTTGGCAGATCGGATTGGCTGGGCATCGGTATATGGTGTCATGGCACTATTCTTGGGAATTGGGATCGTGGGTTCTTTCATCGCACCTAATGAAAAAGCTAATATCACCCCACCAAATATTGGCGAAGCTGTCATACAGCCTTTTTTGGAATTTTTTCGTCGCCTGGGTACCCAACAGGCTATTTTAGTTCTAATTTTTATTGTGGTGTTTCGGCTCGGTGATGCAATGGTGGCGAAAATGGCGGTGTCGTTTCTCGGTGCTAAAGGGCTGGGCTTCAGTGATACGGACATCGGCAATATTCGACAAGGGATGGGCTTAATTGCCACAATTGTTGGTACCTTAGCTGGCGGCTCTTTCTTGAGTAAATTAGGTATCAATCGATCGCTGTGGGTGTTTGGCGGTCTACAAGCTGCCAGTAATTTGGCTTATTACTTTCTGGCTTTAACGGGCAAGAATCTCTCAGCGATGGTAGTGGCGATTAATATCGAAAATTTTTGTAGTGGTTTAGCTGTTGCAGGTTTTGTGGGATATCTCATGAGTCTATGCAATCCCGAATTTTCAGCCACTCAGTTTGCACTGTTATCCAGCTTGATGGCGGTAGGTCGGGATCTGATTGCTGGCCCAGCAGCGGGAGAACTGGCAACTAAGTTCGGTGCCGGGACTGGGGCGGCTGGACTAGCGGGCTGGGGCGGATTCTTTTTGGTGACATTAGCAATCGCAATACCAGGGATGGTGATGCTGTTTTTCATGGCACCTTGGAATGCCAATAGTCCTGAAGATTCTATGCGTTAACAGGGTTGTGGCGGGTAGAGAGTAGGGATTCGGGGTTCTCCGAACCCTTGCGTCTTTAAATCCACTCTCTAACCTCTATCGACACTAGCTACTTATTACTTATTTTCCCCACTGCGGACAGATAACCCTGGTGCTGGTCGGCGAGTCCTCCGTCTGGGCGGCAATTAGCGTCACCTTCCCCTTCCCGTCAAAGACCCAACCCACCGCAGGTGGTACTAATTTTCGAGTGGTTTGACTGTTCGCATTACTAGCTACAGGCTGCGAATTCGCAGTGCGAGGATCGCGCCAAACTACCTCACTGGTGAGGGGATCTTCCGCATTTGGTGGGTGTCCGCCGCGTCCGATGATATAGAACTTGTTATCCCGTTGACTGGCACTACAGGCTTGGGAAATTTGATTACTCGCATCATTGGGCGCAGCCTTGAGTTCGCCTTTGTCTTTTCCTGGATCTGTCCCTGGGGTGCTGATCGTGACGACTCCACTCTGTCCGAAGGTCGAACTGGCGGTAATATCATTAGTGAAGTCCGAACCTTGAGTGCGATATTGAATGCCAAATAAGCCTTGACTGGTGATATTAACATTACCACCCGTGCCAGCATAGGCATTAGCGATGATATTATTATCGCCAGGTGTGGCGATAATTAAAGGACTACTAATCGTGATATTCCCACCATTACCATTTCGTTCGCTGCTACCAGAACTAGTAGTTATAAAACTAGCATTTTGTAATAATAGTCGATCGCTAATTGCTAGGGTAATATTACCGCCGCTAACAGATTTGGCATCTGATAAAATTCCGCCGTTCTTGAATGACAATTGAGAGGAACTAACTGAAACATTGCCAGCTTCTCCCGTACCAATGCTTCTGGTAAAGATTGATGAGAGATTTTTCAAGGAGATTTTGTCTTTGACTTTAAGATCGATATTTCCCGCTTTACCAGTACCATTTATACTGGCAATCTGGTCTGTACCACTGCCAATAAAACTAGCATTGTTTAATTCGATCTCCCGTGCGGAGATCGAAATACCTTTAGCATTACCTATTGCATCCTTACGAATGCCACTAATAACAACACCTTGATTTTCTAATAACAATTTACCTTGAGTATCGATCGAGATCTTACCCGCATTACCCTGTCCAGAACTACCGCTATTAATTTGCGAGACTTGTCCTACTGTGAAATTAGTTGCGCCAGATATCTTAATATCTCCAGTAGTTATAATTTCGATGTCTCCAGCATTACCTTTGCCATCTACTCGATCGGCTTGTAATGTGACTGTTCCAATCGTGCTTCCATTCGCTATTTCCAATTCTTTGGCATTAATTTTAATGCCCTGACTATTGCCGATCGCACTAGGTGCAATCGCACTATTAATTACACCTTGATTGACTAGAGATAATTTGCCCTGAGAGTCGATCTCGATCTTACCAGCATCCCCTTTGCCGTAGGAATTACTACGGATTTGTGATGCTTTCAGCGGGTTAAAATTAGTCGATCCAGATATCTTAATGTCTCCAGCAGTTTTAATATTAATATCGCCGCCCTTACCTTTGTTCTCCACTCGCTCGGACTGGAATGTACTTGCTTCAATGTAACTACTATTAGCTAGCTCCAATTCCTGCGCTGCAATATTAATGCCTTTACTATTACCTACCGCGACTGAATCGATCGTGCTAGAAATTCTCCCTCCATTAAAGAGAGATAACTTACCCTGAGTATCAATAGTAATTTTCCCTGTATCTCCCTGTCCATAAGTACTGCTATCGATATATGACGTATTTGAATTAGTGGGATTAGTTGATGATGAATCGTAGCCAGATATCTTAATATCTCCAGTAGATTTAATATTGATATCTCCTGCATTACCTTTGCCATTCACTCGATCGGTTTGAAATGTACTAGTAGAAATATAACTCTGATTGGCTAGTTCCACTTCTCGCGCTGTGATATCGATCCCTTTACTATTACCTGATCCTGTCTGAGCGATCGCACTAAAAATTTCACCTTGATTAACAAGAGACAACTTACCCTGAGTATCGATGGTTATTTTTCCTGCATCACCTTTTCCGAAATTACTACTGTTGATGAAAGATATATCTGAAGTGGTGGGATTTTTCAATGATGAATTGTATCCAGATATCTTAATATCTCCAGTAGTTTTAACATTAATATTTCCCGCATTACCTTGCGCCGATGTGAGTGTACTTGTGTCAATACTACTCTGATTGGCTAGTTCTAATTCTCGCGCCGAGATGCTAATACCTTTACTATTCCCGACTGCTACATCAGAGATCGTACTAGAAATATTTCCATAATTTACCAGAGACAACTTACCCTGAGTCTCAATAGTAATTTTGCCAGTATCACCTTGCCCGAAAGTATTGCTACTAATAAACGAGGTACTGGGGTTAGTTGATGATGAATCATAGCCAGATATCTTAATATCTCCAGTAGATTTGATATTGATATCTCCTGCGTTACCTTTGCCATTTACTCGATTAGCTTGTAATGCGATCGTGGAAATATCACTATTGTTTGCAAGATCCAATTCTCGCGCCACAATACTAACACCTTTACTATTCCCTACTGCTGTCGCACCAATTTTACTCGAAATTTCTCCGCTATTGACAACCGACAATTTACCCTGAGTATCAATGGTTATTTTTCCTGCATTACCTTGACCCACTGTTTGGCTAATGAGATAAGATGATGTGGGGTTAGTCGATCCTGACTCGTAGCCAGATATCTTAATATCTCCAGTAGTTTTAATATTAATATCTCCCGCATTTCCTTGGGCAGTTTGCAATAAATTCTCACTTGAAATAACGCTATTATTTGTAAGATTCATACCTCCACTTACGGTAAGATCGATATTGCCAGCATTGCCCTTGCCACCTGTCCCTGCTGATATAAGTGAGTTATTAATATTTAAAGCACCAGCCTGAATTTTAATACCACCAATACCGCCCTCTGCGCCAGCGCGTAAGGTGTTCTTAATAACCGAATTATTGATATTGACTTTCCCGATGGCATCGATCTTAATATCTCCAGCAGCTTTCGTTGGTACCTGCAAATTTGTTTCCAAACCCGCATCCAAGGCTGGAGATTGGGTACCAGACTGCGTACCTGAGTTAAGAAGATCGAGATTGTTTGCACTGATATTAATGCTGCTACCAGGAGCAGTCACATTATTAAAAAATGTCTGAACGGTGTCTAGAGTTCCCGTAGCGCGGACTGTCACGTTCGCGCCATTAATCAGCGATACATCACTGTGTAATCCACCGCCACCAAAGACTAAACCCTTGTTATCGATACTCACAGTTCCGACACTATTCAATCCACCAATATCTACTCGTCCCCCAGGCGCGATTATTTTTCCGCCGCCCAAACTACCATCGAGGGTGACATTTCCACCAATTAAACCAATGTATTGGCTGTCATTCTGAGTTTGCAATGTCCCAAAATTTCTAATCGCGCCATTTCCCCCGCCCATGTTTAAACGAGAGATATTAAAAAAGACATTGGGATTAACAGATAGTAATGGTGCATCGCTATTCGGATTAGTACCAAAAGTAATCGTTCTCCCCCCACTATCGACTAACTCGATCCCATTCGCAGTACTCCCCACAAATGCTTTTCCTACATTTAATCGAGCATTCGGTCCAAATACCAGCCCATTGGGATTAATTAGGAAAAAATTAGCTCCTTGGGTATTTACAGTCCCATTAATATCTGAAAATAATCCTCCCGTCACGCGGGTAATAATATCGCGATTCCCTGCTGGATTGAGAAAATTAGCTTGTCCACTGGTAGGTACAGAAAAATCGCTGAAACTATGAAATAAAGTCTGTCCTTTTTGCAGCCCACCCACGATGCTAACGTTATTATTATTGCCAGAAACTTGAGTGCCTAAACTATTGTCCGCCACCGGAATGCGGTTAGAAGGCGCGTAGGTTTGCGCGTGCGCGATATCTGCAACCATTAGCACACTAGTTAGGGCGAGGGGAGCAACCAAAAGTATAGGAGTCTTCATTGTGGGTTATCATCGCCAATATTTATGTCTTTTATAATATCTGGCTGCCAGAATTAAACTAACTCGATCGATAGATTTAGATACAAAAATTTAGGTGGAGAAATATTTTTTATCTTGGATGGCATCGCTGAATCGAGATCTGATTCTGTACTTCTGACAAAAATTAGCGTTCCTCTTTTCTCTTTCCGAACCCCGAACCCCGAATCCCGTCGATCTTTTTCATACCCCAATTCAGCAACGCCATTAATTTGTCTCTAAAATATCCAGTAGTTACGCCAGTAAAGTCTTAAAATCACAGATTTTGTCAGTATAGGAAAGCTTTAATTACCAAAATATATCGGCAAAATGGCGTATAAACACTATTAAAAATAGTTCAGATCGATACTCTACATTTACGGAGAAACTAATGCAAAGAGAAATCTTACTTGACTAGTTGGGATCTCAGATTTCCTCAATCTGCTCCCAACCATGCCTCGTTTTTAGGCTCTGTCCAGTCTTTAACCCTTTCCATCGCAACGATCTTGGCATAGCCGATCATGAGAGAGCGGCTGGAGCGGCAGAAGGTGGAACTACATTTTTTGTAACGATAGTGACTGAAATAAAGTTTGACAATGTTCCCTGTTGTGCGGTACAAATATGAATGTGAACTTCCCTAGCGTATTGGATTACTCAGTTAGTAAAGAGTATTGAGCGGGAAGTTAGTTCGAAATTAAGCATTAAAACAATTAAATCTTTATCTATGACCCAGCAAGTGCTTCACCCGATGGTGAAAATGCAACGTCAAGTCGAGTCTTTGGTCGCGTCCAAGATTCTCAGTCCGAGCGATGGAATTTGGAAAATTGCCTTTTTATACGGTGACAAATGGAAACATTGGAAAAATGAACTACTAGAGTTCGGTTTTACACTTCAAGATCCAGTTAGTGAATTACTCGAAGTTGAAGGTTGGGACGAAGACTAGGATAAGTTGTAAGACGTAAATATGATCGATCGCAACTCGATAGAGATTGAGTTTGAATTCACCCACTATTTGGATGCCCCTGTGGCGTAGACTCTTTGCTTGTTAATGTGGTAGTTATTATTTGTCCAAGTAATTAGGCAATTCTATCCAGTCTATTCATCGCAATTCTCAGTCGGATTCTAGATTGCGCTACCTCGATTTTGACTTAAATCCAAAATTGACACTGTACTTTGCACTGGTATAGATGGCGTTTTCGCCAAAAATAACCGCCCAAGCTATTAGTTGGTGCGTTAAGGGTACAGCCTAACACACCCTACAATCTGACTCAGATTATCACCATGCAAAGCATATCAGATTTTGTCGATCGAACCAATCAAATTATCGAGTAAAGATCGAAGAGATCGTTCTGTCTGAGGATCTTTTATCTCACCTTCTGGGCTAAGTTTAGCAGAAACACCTGGAATACACAGTGTCGATCCAACAACTATTTCCGCCATCATCACCTTGAGTGTTTCTACGAGTGAAGCATTCGCTTTCGCGCCACCATCCATTGATGGGGATGCGCTAATTACCGCAGTGGGTTTATGCATAAACTCACCCGAAGACACGATCCAATCGAGGGCATTTTTGAGCGCGCCAGGTACGCCATGTGCATATTCGGGCGTGCAGAAAATTACTGCGTCGGATTCTTGTAATTGAGTCCGCCAATTTCGGACGGAAATCAGTACTAGCTCGTCATCAAATTCGGGATTAAAATGTGGAAGATTGCCAATTCCCGCATAGATTGAGAAATTTGTATTTTTAGGTACTAACCCCATCAACGCACGCAAGATTGTCGTATTGGAAGAACTCGAACGGAGACTACCAGAGATTGCCAGGATTTTTAGCATGGTTTGATGCTTGGGCGAGGAGTACTGGGTGACAGGGCAATACGGTTCGGCTAAATAAATCCTTCAGCGTAATATTTAGAACGACAAGACAGGCGGATTTTTCATCACTAGCGGCGACTGAAGTCGCGTGGCTCAACTGTTGTAGCCTGTACTTTGCACTTACCGGATTGGGTGACGGGAGACTAGGATTTGACAAAAAACCCAACACCTAATCTCTAAAGCCTAATCCCTAAAGCCTAAAACCTAAAGCCTAAAACCTAAACTCCCAACAGCCCCAGTCCTCGCGTTATAATTCTTTACAGAAGCACAATTAAACGTAGCTACCCATGACGAAACCCGTACTGAACAGTTTTTTTGTCGGTCGTGCACTAGCACAGAGCCTCAATGATAAGCTAGGTGAGACTTTGACCTATACCCTGAGCGAACTAGGGAAAATTAATGCCGAACAGGGTGAAAAACTTCGTCAGTTTACCCAAGAAGTAATCGATCGAGCCGCACGAGAAACTAGCAATGCTGGTGGGAACACTACTACAGTATCCGCAGATGGGCAAACTGTCGATGTCCAAGAAACAATCGACGATCTCCGAGCTGAAATTGCCAGACTCAGAGCCGAAATCCAAACATATCGCCAATAATTTTAAACAGGGGAAGGGGGAAAGGGTAAAGCGGATGCGTGCTCGTCGGGTTCCCCGACGGTTTGCGAAAAGCGATCCACCTGGGTAAACCCCCGCTTGGGTTCATTCCATAGTCGGGTTCCCCGACCGAACTTTTGCGGTAGGACAGGCAAGTGGATCACCTTTTTAGGACAAGCGCAACCAAGCAGGGTAAAGGCAATCAACAAAACTACCAACTAACAACTAATAAGATAAATTCCGTGACTGCTACCTCTGAAGCTTACACGCCGTCTAGTGGCGATTTATTGTCCTTACTACCCGAAGATCCCGTGTCAGAATTGTCCGTTATTTCCATACCCCAAATTGTGCCAGAGCCTTCAGCTAGTATCGATTATCGTGCCTATCGATGGAACCGGACTAATTACTCGAAGCGACGGCGGAAAATTGATATTTGGTCGTTTTTCCTGACTTTCTTGAATGGTTCTTGGATCGATGGCAAGAAGTGGAGTTATCTTGGGGGCTACACTGAGGCAAAACAGGCTGCTAGACGGCGGAAGCAAGCGATTTGGATTAGAGATACGTTTTTGGAATTGGGGCCGACTTTCATCAAGTTAGGGCAGCTATTTTCGACTCGTGCTGACTTGTTTCCAGTGGAATATGTTGAGGAACTCTCGAAGTTACAGGATCGGGTACCCGCATTTGGTTACGAGCAGGTGGAAGAAATTATCGCGCGGGATTTGGGGAAAAATATTCCCGAACTATTTGCAAGTTTCGAGCAGATTCCTCTAGCCGCAGCGAGTTTGGGACAGGTGCATCTGGCGAAGTTGCACACAGGGGAAGAAGTCGTTGTCAAGGTGCAACGCCCAGGATTGCACAGATTATTTACGATCGATCTGGAAATCCTTCGAGGTATCGCCAAATACTTTCAAAACCATCCCAAATGGGGACAGGGTGGGCGAGACTGGGTGGGGATTTATGACGAATGTTGTCGAATTCTGTG
The DNA here is from genome assembly GCF_031418915.1 of Chamaesiphon sp. VAR_48_metabat_135_sub. NCBI lineage: Bacteria > Bacillati > Cyanobacteriota > Cyanophyceae > Gomontiellales > Chamaesiphonaceae > Chamaesiphon > Chamaesiphon sp. VAR_48_metabat_135_sub. Next base: position 43,339 of record NZ_JANOJV010000256.1, read on the forward strand.
GGAAGAGACAGACTATATTAGCGAAGGGCAAAATGCGGATACCTTTCGGCGGAACTTTCGATCGCAAGATTGGGTCATGGTACCTCGCGTTTACTGGCGATATTCCTCTACTCGGACGCTGACATTACAGTATCTACCAGGGATTAAAATCAGCCACTACGAAGGATTGGAAGCTGCTGGACTCGATCGCCAAACGATCGCCCGTCAGAGTGCGACTGCTTATCTTCAGCAACTGCTCACCGATGGCTTTTTTCATGCCGATCCCCATCCAGGGAATGTAGCGATCGATCCAAAAACTGGAGCCTTAATCTTCTATGATTTTGGGATGATGGGGCGAATTGCGCCTGGAACCAAGGATAAGTTAATGGATACTCTATTAGCTATCGCGGGACGGAATGCCGATCGTGTGGTCAGAGGTTTAGTCGAATTAGGGGCAATATCGACAGAAGCAGATACCGATCCGATTCGGCGATCGATCCAATACCTGCTAGACAATTTTCTCGATAAACCCTTTGAAGCTCAATCGATCTCTCAGATTACCGACGATCTCTATGATATCGCCTATGGACAACCCTTCCGGTTTCCCGCCACCTTTACCTTCGTCATGCGCGCATTTTCGACGATCGAAGGAGTTGGGAAAGGACTCGATCCCGATTTTAACTTCATGACCGCAGCCCAGCCCTTTGCCTTTGAAATGATGAATATGAACGGTAATAGTACCCCCGATGCCAATACATTCCTCGCCGAAATCGGCAGACAAGCCGCCCAAGTAGGGACTTCAGCCCTCGGATTACCCCGCCGACTGGAAGAAACGATCGACAAATTAGAACGCGGTGATATTCGCGTGCGGGTACGTTCGAGCGAAACCGATCGATACTTACGCAGACTCAGTGCGATGCAGCAAAACACTAATTATGCGATTTTAGTTGCTACATTTACATTGTCTGCTACGATGCTATTTGTCAATCAATATGCGATCGCGGCTGGGGTAGTTGGCACAATTGCCTTGATCGCTTTAGTAATTTGGTTTCGGCAAATGCGCAAACTCGATCGCCAAGATCGGATGTCATAGATTACAGACGATTAGTCCCAATTTGGGTACTATGGTATTGATAGTAGCAAAGACGCAGTGAGCTTTTCGGATGATAAGATTTGCAAACAAATTAATAGCAATCTCCATCTTCTGTCTATTTTAAAATTTTGGATTGTTAATCGGTACAGGTATTAGATTATGAAATCGCTGTTCACAGGTCTCACAGATAAAGGTATGGTCCGCAGTGCCAACCAAGATGCATATCATATCGATCCTGATGGACGATTTTTTATAGTTGCTGATGGGATGGGCGGCCATGCTGGTGGCGAAGAAGCTAGCCGGATCGCGATTGAGACAGCGCATACATATCTAAACAAACATTGGGACAGCGAACCCGATACCAAAAACCTGCTCGCACAAGCTCTAATTGCATCCAATGATGCAATTGTCGCCGACCAGGAACAGAACTCGGTGCGGGGCGATATGGGCACCACTATGGTGATGATTTTATTCCGCGACGATATAGTCTGGTCGGCTCATGTCGGTGACTCCCGTCTCTATCGGCTCCGTGGTGACAAATTAGACCTAATTACTGAAGATGATACCTGGGTGGCTAGGGCAATGAAATTGGGTCAACTCAATGCGGATGAAGCTCGAGTACATCCGCTACGTCACGTACTTTCACACTGTCTCGGTCGTCGCGATCTGCGCCAGATTAATATTCAAACTCAAGAAGTCTGCTCTGGCGATCGCATCTTACTCTGTAGTGATGGTCTGACAGAGGAAGTTCCCCACGACGAAATCGCGATCCATCTCCAAGCCGAAACTAACGAACTCGCCGCTCAAGCCTTGGTCGATGCAGCCAAGCAACATGGTGGTAGCGATAATATTACAGTGATTATCGCCACAATTCAATAGAATTTCTACCGCAGATTGGCCAACTTGCTAGGTGTTATGTGAATGAGAGCTTGTGGGTACAATGAGAAAAAAGTCTATTTGCAACGATAGATTAATGGAGATTAATGGCAGAAGATTACGTTACGTCTTCAAAATTAAAGTACGATCGGCAAGATTATGACGGAGCATTAACCGATCTAAATCAGGCGATAAAACTTAAGCCTAATTCGATCGATCTCTATGTCAATCGCGGTTTGCTGAAGGAGCAAAAACTCAATGACTACAATGGTGCATTGGATGACTACAATCGGGCGGCGCAACTCAAACCTGATGCTGCGGTTGTTTATAACAATCGCGGTTTGCTAAAAGAGAACAAACTCTGCGATTATAGTGGGGCATTAGATGACTACAGCAGAGCAATCCAGCTCAACCCTCAGACTGCGGTTGTTTACAACAATCGCGGTTTGCTAAAAGAGAGTAAACTCTGCGATTATAGTGGGGCATTAGATGACTACAGCAGAGCAATCCAACTTAACCCTCATACTGCTGCGGCATATAGCGATCGCGGTTTATTAAAGTATGATAAATTTCAGGATGTTCGGGGAGCATTAGCTGATTACGATTACGCCATTCAACTCGATCCCCTGTATGCAGAGGCTCACGTTCTTAGAGCTACACTCAAATACGATCGACTCAACGATTCTCCAGAGGAGAGGCTACGTCAAAGAGACAGTGCAATTAGCGACATGAAGCAAGCCGTCAGACTGTATCAGCAACAATGCAATCCAAAAATGTATAAATTGACGCTCACTCTACTGAATCAATGGCAAGAAAATAGAGATAATCCTAATTTTTCGATTCGGCGGTAAAGAAGAAGATGGTGCTAGTTGAAGGCTATTTCTAAGTCAACCAGCAATTTACTCCCTTCCCACCTAAGAAATAGAAAATTCTCGAAGGGGAGAGGCTCCGCCAACGACATCACAGATTGAGATCGTCTATGGTGCCATCCACCACCCACTCACTACTCCAGATGTCTAAATTTAACACTGGAAAGTGAGTGGTTTAAGTTCCAAAGGCTCGATCGCCAACATCGCCTAAACCAGGGACAATGAAACCAGATTCATTGACGTGTTCGTCAATCATCGCGGCATAAATACTCAAAGTGGGATAAGCCTCGCTTAATTTTTGCAATGCTGGTGGTGCGGCGATAATCGCAATAATTCGCACATAAGCCGGATCGATTCCTCTTTGAGTTAGCTCACTCATCGCGTGCATAATTGTTCCCCCAGTCGCCAACATCGGTTCGGCGATAATAATCCGCGTATCTGGCTCGAACTTGTCGGGTAGTTTATTTAGATAACAACTGGGGAGTAATGTCTGTTCGTTCCGCACCAATCCCAGATGATAAATTGCTGACTCTAGGGGTAAAACAGATTGAATTCCCTCGACTAATGTCAATCCTGCCCGTAAAATCGGGACGATCGCCAATTTAGTTTGAGGATGGACAAAGGTAGCCGTGGTTTCAGCTACAGGTGTCGGAATCTGAATGTCGATCGTCGGTAGCCACTCTCTGATTGCTTCATAAGCCAACCATTTCCCTAATTCTGCCAAAGTTTGGCGCATGATTTTCGGCGAAGTCTCTTGATTCCGCGCCATCCCCAACCAGTGTTTAATTAATGGATGTGGGGGGACGTAGACACGTAGTTGGATTGCCATAGGGGTGTGGGGAAGGGGGAAGGGGGAAGGGGGAAGGGGGAAAGGGTAAAGGGAGTTTATAGGTAAAAATATGCTTGCGTCCAAATTCACCATCCACCACTTGTACTGAGCGTAGCCGAAGTATCCACCATCCACCATTCACCATCCTCACAGTGATTGCTGTGCGGCTTCGGTCAATGACTTAATTTCGGCTAAATCTGGTGCTGCAATTAGTTCATCACCATTTGTATTTAACCATAATAGATACTCAATATTTCCGGCTGGCCCGACTAGTGGCGACCATGTTAAGCCGCGATAGTGCCAACCCAAATCTTGGGCTGCTGTTAATACTCCTGAAATTGCCCCTGCTTGGGCTGATAAATCTCTAACCACTCCATTCTTGCCGATCGCTTGTCTACCCACCTCAAATTGCGGTTTAACTAGCAATAAGAGTTCTTTTGGGGGTGCCAACAATAGTTTTAATGCTGGCAAAATTTTAATCGCGGAAATAAAGGAAACATCAACTACCGCCAAGTCTGGTAGGATGGCGGGATAAATACCTTCAACTGGCTCTCCGTAGAGTTCATCTGGAGTCAAATGACGAATATTTGTCCGTTCGCGCAGGATTAGTCGATCGTCAGTCCGCAGTTTCCAGTCTACTTGTCCGTAGCCAACATCGATCCCATAGACTTGTTTCGCGCCTGCTTGCAATAGACAATCCGTAAAACCGCCTGTAGAAATCCCACTATCCAAGCAGATTCGATCGAGTGTGACGATCTCAAATACTTCCAAAGCCTTCGCTAATTTTTCACCGCCACGGGACACAAATCGCGCTCTAGCTTTAACTTCAATAGCGGCTGTTAGTAAGATTGCTGTGCCGCATTTATCCACTACCTCGCCATTTACTCGCACTTCTCCCGCCTGAATCCAGCGTTGCGCCAACTGTCGCGATTCACACAAATTGCGTTCTACTAGTAATAAGTCCAGGCGTTGTTTTTTCAAGTCAAAAAGAGATTGGTAAGAAACAGTCGCTAAATCTCAATCTTAAAAATAACACGCCCTAAAACCTAAAACCTAACCCCTCTAGCCGACAACGCCATCACTAGTCATTGACAGACTATTTGCACTACACCATAGTTGCCATAGATAGGATTCTACGCGATCGGGTAATTGGGTGACGAATATGCCCTCCACACTATCCAGATGAGTAGAGAGCCAATAGCCAGTCAGTCCAATTTCGACTCGATCTAGATCGCAACGATTGACAGTGACAGTGTTCACCCCCTGATGATCTAGGTAAAGACTGAGTTCTGTAGCTTCACAGACTACATCTGGCAAGAGGAAAGTCGCCTTTTCCTCACTCACAAAAATTGCTTCACCAGTGCTAATCGCAAACATGAGTCGTTGTTCTACCCAATCTTCTAGGTCAGAACCTAGTAGTTCCAAATATAAGGCTGTCTCTGTATAGATAAATTTCAACATGGGTCTTCATGAATTGATGAAGTCGGAGTACTGGCTCATCGATGTAGCTTATAATTAAATTGTGAGGAAATTGTGAGGTTCCCTTTGCTCGTCGATGTTGCAAGTTACTTCTGGATAGATGCACATGGAAGCTATTTTCACAGTTCCCTATACCCCTACACCCGATCTTCCCTTGATTCCCTAAATCTATTCCCTGAATTTCGCAGGAAGTTTATTGAACCTAAACCGAATTGCCATCCAATACAGGAGAGCCTTTAAATCCTGACAGGTACCTGTTGCTGATGGAGATACTCCTTAATCTCAGCGACGGTTAATTCGCCATAGTGTAACAAAGAAGCCAATAATGCCGCTTCAGCGCGTCCTTCAGTGACAGCTTGATAGATATGTTCGCAATTACCAGCACCACCCGAAGCAATTACTGGAACTTGGACAGCAGTGGCGATCGAGCGGGTCAGATCGAGGTCGTATCCAGCCTTGGTACCGTCTGCATCCATGCTAGTAACCAGAAGCTCGCCCGCACCCCTTTTCGTGACTTCTCGCGCCCATTTCACCGCATCTAGTCCGGTATTTTCCCGCCCACCCTTGACATAGACATCCCAACCAGGATTACTGGGGTCATTGCGGCGTTTGGCATCGATCGCGACTACAATACACTGATTGCCGAAGAGGTCGCTAGCATCGTTAATTAAGTTGGGATTTCTCACTGCTGCTGAGTTAAGACTGACTTTATCTGCGCCTGCACGTAATAAGTCTTTGATATTTGACGGTGATTGAATTCCACCCCCGACAGTGAGGGGAATAAATACTCGATCGGCAGTACGATAGACAACATCGATCATCGTATCGCGGTCTTCATGGCTGGCGGTAATATCTAGAAATACTAGTTCGTCGGCACCAGCATCGTTATAAATTTGGGCGAGTTCGACTGGATCTCCAGCATCCCGCAACCCAACAAAATTTACTCCTTTTACTACTCGCCCAGCTTTGACATCTAGGCAAGGTAATATTCTTTTGGCTAACATATTGAAATATTTTTACTGTAATTAACTACCCCAGGAAGATTACCTGTTAGCGGTCTAGGTATCTCATTTTAGATCGCGATCGTCATGTTTTGGCGAGTACGAAGCAGCGCAAGTTACGAGACTATTCTCGAAACCCGAAACCCGAAACTTGATTTGTGGTAGGATCTACACATTATAGATACCAGTCTAAATTTCTTAATATAAGCTGAGTCAATCGATTTTATGGGTGATGCCAAACGACGGAAAGAGAGTGAGCTAAAACCAGCGAGTCAAAGAATTGTTTCTTGGCTGCCACTAACAACAACTCAGTCTGAAGACTTTGTTAGAGTTAGCACGAAGGGGGCTTGGATTGGCATTGGATTATTAGGTTTGGGCTGGTTTACATTTCGCTGGATTGGGCCTAGTTTGGGTTGGTGGCAGCTAGTAGGTTAGGTTGAGACTAAGTACGGTAATCTGGGTAGCGATCGATCTCTACCGTAACTGGCGATAAATGTCATAATTAAGCATGGATATTTATCCATCCACCCACTTGTAATTAGTTCGATTCTCCGGAGGAGAGGCTTCGCCAACGATCGGATATGAACTCTTCAGAACCATCCCTAACTCGCGCCTACAGCCAGGAAGATGTCCAACAGATTCTGAACATTGCGCTGGCGCAGCATCCTAGTACAGGTACGGAACTATCCTACGCACAGTTATTAGAAATTGCTGATGAATTGCGGATCTCACCAGATACGCTCGAACTTGCTAAAAATAAGTGGCTCAGTCAACAGGGCGCGAGTGAAAAATTTCAGGAATTTGAAGCTTACCGTCGATCGAAATTCCAAGATAAATTAGGAAAATATGCGATTACCAATGCTTGTTTGGTCGCCTTAAATTTCCTAACTGGATTTGGATTACCCTGGTCTTTATACGTGCTAATTTTCTGGGGGATGGGCTTTGGCCTAGATGCCTGGAAATTCTTTTATCAGCGTCAAGGGCAAGCTTACGATCGTGCTTTCCAAAACTGGCAACGCAAACAGAAAATTCAGAAGTCAATTACTGGATTAATTGATAAATTAGTTTGAATTAGTTGAAAGTTGAAAGCGATGCGCTGAGTCTACTTGCACTTATAAGAACTGTCATATGTTAATCGGCGGTAGACAATGGCTGTTATTGTTGCTCTGGACGATCCTTGGTGCTAGTTTGCGGTTGACAAATTTGGATGGTAAACCGCCGTGGACGGATGAATTTAGAACGCTGGTTTTGAGCTTGGGTAATAGTTTTCAATCAGTTCCACTCGATCGAATCATCGATCTCCAAGATTTACTCGCGCCACTAATGCCCAATTCTAGTGCGACAGTTAGCGATATTATCCATCGAGTATCGATCGAAGATCGTCAGCCACCAATTTATTTTGTCCTGGCAAACTTGTGGATGAACCTATTTCCCGCCGAGGGGGGATTAGTTAATCTGTGGGGTGCGAGAGCTTTACCTGCTGTCTTAGGAATTTTGACAATTCCCTGCGGATATATTTGTAGTTATTTTACCTTTCGATCGCGTCCAGAAGATCGGCGATCTGCACGGACAATTGCCAACTTTACTGCTGCAATGTTGGCTTTATCACCCTATGGTATCTTTATTGCCCAAGAAGCCCGCCATTATAGTTTAGCCATCTTGTGGGTCACAATATCAATTAATTGCCTGGCGATCGCCTGTAAATACCTCACCGCAGGGCAAAAGTTACCAATCTCGATCGTGCTGATCTGGATCGTTGTGAATATTTTGGGAATAGGAACACATTATTTTTTTAGTATTGCCCTAATTGCTGAATTAATGGTACTAGGCGTATTCTTATTATGGCAGTTTCACCAAATTTTAGCTAAGTCTGAATCAACAACTGCTAGTAATAGTTTATTACATGCCAATTGGCAACGATTAACGAGCGCGATTCTGGGTACTGCTGCGGGTGGAGCTGTCTGGTTGTGGCTATTAATTAGTACTTACGATCGGCGGATTCCAGGCTGGATCGATAACGAACCGCATAAACTGATTGAAGTATTTAATCCCTTTTTTCAAATAATTGGCGCATCAATTTCGATGATGTCCTTGCTATTAGTTGAAGTGACAGAATTCCCGTCAATATACATCCTGTCAGAGAATCCAATTGATATTAATATCCCGATCGTAATTTTGTCAGCGGTTTTGATGCTGATGTTTTTTGCATGGGCGACTCCGATGGTGAAGCGGGGAGTGCGAATCCAGTGGAGACAGCCGCAAACAAAAATTGGGACGATCGCGATCGCTAGTTTTACAATTAGTTCGATCGGGTTATATTTAGCAATACCCTGGCTGACTGGCATCGATATTACGCGTGGTGCGAGATATCACTTTGCCTATTTTCCAGGGATAATGATGTTAGTTGGATTGGGATTGGCGAGTTGTTGGGATAGTAAACCGTCGATCGCTAAATGGGTATCGGGGAAACAAGCTGTGACGATCGTCTTGTTGATGGGATTGGTAAGTAGTGCAATTGTGGCTAACAATTATGGCTACCATAAGTACTATCGCTCCGAACAAATTGTGCCAATGATTCAAGCATCGGCACCGATTCCCGTCTTAATTGCGACTACTCACAATAGTTTAGTTCAAGTTGGCGAAATGATGGGATTAGCGTGGGAAATGCACCGGACCTCACAACTAAATTCAACCGCATCAACTCAGTTTTTATTGACTAGTCAATTCCAGAAATTGTGCGATCGAAATTGTCCAGCTAGTAATATTCTCCGCGAAACTGTCGCTCGAATTTCGCACCCGATCGATCTCTGGCTGATTAATTTTTATGCACCTGTAAGCTTACCACCTACTTGCGATCGATCCAAAAAGTTTACACGGGGAGTCTATGGCTATCAATACCAACTCTATCATTGTCAACCAATTAAAGATGTTACTTCCTAAAGGTATTACAACATACCGATCGATCCAAATCTAAGTAGTTACTTGTTGCTTAATCAGGTATTTTTCAGGTCTAAAATTTGGGAATTATATACCGAAGGGACTCCCAACAATAAAATCGTTCCAGCCGGATAAATCGATTATGCCGTCTCGGGATCGGTCAATCTATTTGGAATGAATTATTATTTGCAAGTCCCTTATCAATTATCAATTATCAATTTACTCACCTGGCTTGACCAATCCTAGAGCTGTTTTTAACTTAAACCATTGTTTTCGTAATTTCCAAAACTTAGTACTTTCCATTGACTCAATAATATTGAAGGCATTATTAAGCTGTACTTGTAGCTCTTCAATGCTCAAGGAATTAAGCATTTCTTTGGTAATTGAAGGGTCGATCGCTAGATCGTGGCGATCGGCACTATTGACAAATTGAACGCGATCGAAATCTTTGCCCCAAAACATATTTCTAATGCGATTAGCACTATCTTTCCATATTTTATTATCCATAAAAGTTGAGTTGTCTTTCTTTGAAGATCGCCAGTAAAATTCACATGTAACTTCATAGCTAAAAGAAAACTTTGTTTTTCTGCACAAGTTCATCAGCAAAAAAAAGTCTTCTACTACTTCTAGCTTTGGATCTTCTAACATATTTTTGTCTAGCAAATTTCGCCTGGTGATAAAGCTATTAGAGACAATGAAGTTATCTAGATTTACTAATTTATTGATATTAAAAGGCTCGAAATGTGCTAGTTCTGAATTTTCCAACTTGGAATCTGGTTCGTCCGATTCCCAATTGCAGATAGCCCCAGAATAAGCAACACCTATTTCTGGAGAACGATCGAGGATATTAACTAGCGTGTAAATGTGGTTAGGATGGATCGCATCGTCATCATCTAATATCCCAAAATAATCAGCACTAATTGCATTCAAACCTGCTGTCATCTGAGTGCTTCTAAACCCAGATGGTTCGGAGTTGACTAGCTTAAAGTCTAGTCGGTCTTGATATTTTTCAATTATACAATTTAGGTGTGGAAGTTGCTTATAAATTACTAAGACGACTCTAATGTTTTTATATGTTTGATTAGCAAGACTATCGAAGCAGCGTCGAATAAGCTTTTCACTTCTATCGCCTATTCTGACAATTATTTCTACCAGTTTTTCCTGGTTTTCAGCCAGATTTACTGCCTTAATAAAACCTTTTTCTACAATTAATTCCTGATGATAAGGTAATATATTTAGCAGTAAATGTTCGAGACTATATTTTTCTGTAAATATTTGATGTGCCCGTCGAGACATTTCCAGAGCTTGCTGCTGGTTGTTTTTCACCCACTGCACATGTTTCGATATCTGAAGTACTTGTGATTTCGGGCTTGAATTTGATTCTATATAAAGCACCGAATCACCAAAAGCTCGTTCGATAAATGGATGTTCTTCGCAAATTGCTACTGCTCCAGCCGCAACTATCTCAAATATTCGCATTGATGGTACTGCGGCATCAATATGCTGTTGTTTATGCAAGCATAAACCTATCCCTGCTTTGTTTAAAGTTGTTACTAGACTTTCACCATCAAATGGTAATGAGCCTTGATGTGATAAACGCAAATATTTCCAAGCTTCTGACGGTCCATAGACCTGCATATAGCTTTCTCGATCTAGACGCTCAAATAGTTCTTGATAACGATTGCCATCCCAATTAGTGCCAATATAAACTAGCTGAGGATTTTCAAGTTGAGGCTGCTGATATGGTGTCTGATGACAACTAGGATAAAAATCTGGATAAATAAAACATTTTTTATCTCTTCCAAATAATATATCCTTAAGCCAAATCTCTATTTGTGGAGATGAAGATAGATAGCCATCATAGCTGAGGATATTTTTTCGCGATCGATCTGGATTCCACTGTTCAAAAAAGCTGGTGGGATTCCACATACACCCATAAGTGGGGAAACCAGTCAATTTCGGTGTCATAAAATGGAGAGCTAGCACAAAATCAGGGTTGAAGCTTTTAATCGCATCAGCAGATCCAACTTCAATTACCTCCCAACCCAATCTCGCTCCAGCAATACAGATTCTTCTGGCCAGTTCTGTCTCGGCGCAATAGGTTTCAAAAAATTCATTGTGAATTGCAACTTTCATAGGCTTCACTGTTTGATTTGTTGTAGAAATTAGGGAATACATGTCTCAAGCGGTCTATGAATAACTAATCCAAGCGAAGTGGTCACAGCACCTGACATCAGCAATTTAAGATGGATATCAGAACTGTAAGGAGGTATATCAATAAAACCATCTTCCACTCGATCGCCAGTATAAAAATTAACGGGATCGACATCAAAATTCTCGATCGATAACTCTTTAACTAATTCTTCAATATCGCACTTCCGATAAATAGAAGTTTCGTTAGATTCGATCGTTAAATCATTAGATGATAAATTATACTCTGTAGTGTGTACGGCAATCCCGCCTGGATTGAGATATTGTGATGAGTTTAAGATAAAGTCCATACCGTGTTTGAGCGAACCCAAATGCTCGAGCGCACATGAAGACCAGATAAAATCAAACTTTGGTAAATTAATCGGAATATGATTCATATCTATCGTCATAAATGAAGCATTTTCCTCAAAAACTTTCCACTCACACACCTCTTTTTTATGTAAATCTTTTAGTTGACTGGAATGTTGATTTGTAGCTACCCACCCTTTTTGAGAGGCATCATGATTATCGAGATCTGACAGCAGAATATTACAGCCATATTTTGCCATCACACTGGCGATTGGCTCTTTACCACATCCAAAGCCTAATCCTGTAACTCCTTTGTCGAGCTTTTGATGGTAATCCAATACACTTAAAATATAGATGAATTCCCATTGTTTGCGATGCAATCTTGCTGTCTCTTTGATTTCATCAACCCATCGCTGATATTCGACACTATCGAATTGTGAAGCTGTACATAGCTGGCTAACTGGATGCGTTAAATTGGGTATCGCTCGATTTTCTTGACTATATCCAATCGTCATGGCTACGTTGGAAGGCATCTGGAATAAGAGCTGATATCGATCGATACCTAAAATTTTATTTAGAGATTTACGAATTATTTGCTTTAAATTTTGCTTCATCAGAAATCTCCTTAGTTCGATCGCTTATTTATTGCTAGCAAATTCGGCGATTGCTTCACGATAAACTGTCAATGTTTCCCGAGCACAACGCTCCCAGCTAAATAATTTATTTTGGGCTAGCCCTAATTTACTCAGATTAGCTCTCAAAGACTCATCATTAGCAATTGTTGTAATCGCGCGACAGATTTCTTCAATCGATAGAGGATCGATTTTAATCGCTGCATCTCCAGCAATTTCCTGGATACAGGGAATATCTGAAGTAATTACTGGACATCCACAAGCCATCGCCTCAAGTACAGGTAGCCCAAATCCCTCGATTAAGGAAGGCAACATCAGTGCTTGAGCGTGAGAAAATAATGCGGGTAGCCGATCTGTTGGTAAATAGCCTGGGTGAATTAAAGTCCCTGCTGCGATCATTTCTGTCATTAAATCTTTCACATCATCAAAGCCCCAGGCGTGGCTGCCAATCATCACTAGTTTACAGCCTCGTGGATCGGACATCGCAAACTGCTCGAAAGCTAATAGTAACCGCTTAATATTCTTTTTCGGCTCAATGTTACCGACAAAGACAAAGTAAGGAATGCTAACTTCGTCAACAATCAAACCAATTTTACTCAAAATTGGTCTAGCGATTTCGGCACTTACGGGTTGAAATTCTTTGCGGGCGGCTTCATACACTACCGTAATCTTGGCGGCTGGTACCTGACAATAGCGAACTAAGTCATCTTTGGTTGCTTGGGAAACAGCGATCAGTCTGGTAGAATTACCCAGATTAGCTTTAAGTAATTTTGCAAAAACTAAAACTAACTGACTACTGACTAACTCTGGTCTAATTAATGGCACGATATCGTGAACTGTAGTCACCTGAGGCAGATTTGCGACGGTTAAAGGGCTAATATGAGTGCAGTGAAATACATCATAAGCTTCAGCTAAATGACGAGAACTAATCCGATTAGAAATTTTTAGCACACCCCGTAGCATCAAAAAGCTTCGAGAAAAATTAACCAAATAGGGCTGATGGTGATGCAGAAAATCGTAGCTAATAAAACTATCGTTGAGAATTTCAGTCAGACTGGACTTGAGTACTGTTGGAAAAGAGAATGCTTGGGGGCGCAAAAAAAAAGATACTGGCAAAAATATCGTCCGTAAAATCTTTCTCAGCAGGCGTTGAGCCAAGGGTATCCAATTATTCGATCGATTGCTACGGCTGATATTGGGGTAGCGAGTTTGAAATAATTGCGATAGCAATTTGGCATAGCTTTGGATGTTTTTTAGTTCGTGAGAGCTACTTAATCCCCCCAGCGGTAGATTGATTTGTTCGTTTAAGAGTAACAGTAATCCAGCACTATTATTATCTCGTTCGGTATTAATTCCCCTGAGCAGGTTGAGGGCATATACATAAATACCAGTACCATTCTTGAGTGTGAGTGGATAAGCTTCAAATAAAATCCTTGGATTGGATATACTTAACTCGTTGTTACAGTCGCTCTGTGCAGGTAGCGGCTCCGCGAGCGGAACGATAATCGATCGATCTGGCTCCGATATTTGACCTTTATCTTTCAAATTTTCGTCTTCTTGTAAATCTCGTGCCAAATTCATATTCTCCCAAGCCATTTCCATAATTGAATTTGCTTTTCTATTTTACACCCCAAATACTAGATAACAATCCTGAATCAGATCTCAACACTAGATCGAGGATGAGTAAAGGACTGAAATTAGATGGTGCGAAGAAAATCATAAATTCGCTGCCTACGGTCGATAATTTTGAATTTGCTTGCCATCTGCACCGTAAACTTCTAGTGGTAATTTTGCATTTTCACTGATAGTTTGGAGAGCATTACCGAGAGTGTTGACATGGTTGACAATTCCAACTCTCGCAACACTATCGCCTTGAGTAGAGGCTACCATTGCTGTTTGCTTGAGTGTCTGAGTATAAAGTGGCATCAACCTTACTAGTATGGACTTCCCAGTAACCATGTAAGTACAGATCTGGGGCGTACCAGCACAAGTTCGTTGGAGATCTTTATTTGCTAAGACGATCTTTTGAGTAGTTTTAAGTTGTGCCTCTACCTGTTGAAAACTTTTGGTGTATTCAAGAACTAGCGGTTTCGCCTGAGCATAAATAGAACTATTCTGGGGAATACTTTGAATCGCCACAACTGACTGATTCCACTGAGAGACAGATTGCGCTAACTGATTATTCTTCTGAGCAAGTTTGGCTGCTTGAGCTAGTTTGAGCGCAGTCTGATAGTTTTGGATCGCTTTGTCTTCTTCTAAAACTTTGTCTTGGACGATCGAAATCTGGGGTTGATAAGATGAGAGTAATGCTTGAGCTTGGGTGTAAACTGTCGTGGTTGCCGGAATACTAATCAGTTGACTATTCACCCGATCCCACTCGGTTTTGACTCCTCGCCATTGAGCTAAAGATCGAGCTGCTGCTTGGGATTTAGTCGCAGCCTTGATGCCGTCTACCGCCGATTTGAGTTTTTGTTCGGCAGTGGTTTCGACTTGAATTCGGCGATCTATATCGGCTAATCTGCCTTGATAGTTAGTGAGTTTTTGGCGGGCGAGGGGGTAGATCTGACTAGTAGTAGGAACTTTGCCCAGATTCTCGATCGAGTTTGTCCACAACTGTTTGCTTTCCTGCCATTTCACCAGGGGAATCGGTGGGGTTTTGACGATAGTTGCGGCTTTAAATGCCTGATTCATCGCCGTCACGGTGGTGTCCAAATCGGCAGATTGAGCTGTTGTCACGGCTAATGACTTTTGCGCCGCACCATGACTGCCAGACCATAACGGAATAGAGTTTAGATACTTGACACTTTGATGGATCTGTTTTTGGGCGGTTAAAACTTCTTGTCCAGTAACACTGGGATTGTTGAGAGTGGCGAGGGACGATCGAGTGAGCTGAGTGGCGGTATTTAGCTCCGTACAGACCGATAACACACAGGGGCGCGTTCCCATATATCCTACCCCCGAACCGATCGCCAGCAGCCCCAGACCCCCGAGAATGGGCACGATCATCTTCCTTCTGCGTCTGGAAGCGGGTGGATATGCAGACTGGTAAGGGCTATCTTTTGTGGCTCCAAAAGAATGCTCGATCTTCTCGACAAAAACATCGGTATCTATTTTTTTGACGAGCCGATTTCCTCGACGAAGCTCGCCCTCGGAGGGGATGCTCGCGAGTTCGCTACCACTCGATACTATTTCAGGAACTGTTGATGGGTTATTGTTTGAGTTATCCATGTGGTTAGCTGGGACATGAAGGGGGTGCCCAGGTATAATATCGTTGAGATCCCGCTCTAATGCTATTCGGTCTTCGCTCATGCCAGTCATTTCGGGAGCTGCTTCTCCTGGTACGGTTTTCTTGACTAAGGGGTAAACGGTAAAGCTTTGTTGGCTATAAGGACGCTGATTCCCCTCTGCACGCAGGTACAATTTTACCGCCAAGGGTGTTTTGGGTTCTTCTGCTTGTAAGGCGTGTTCCAACACGCTAAAGGTATCGGGAATATCGATCACCACATCAGCGGGGTGTTGGGCGAGTACCCAGAGGGTATCATCTTTGTATAGACACTGTACCCTGAATGGAATAATCCGCCCGAGGTGAGCGTGAAGAGAGTTTTGAAGAAAACACTCTAAGATTTTGAGGTCATCCAGTCGCGTGGCTGAGTGCATAGGTTAACCGAAAGTTATCGGCGAAATTTGCTAGTTATTTAGGCTGCTAACGACACCTAAGTCGTCGCTACATCTGCAAGGTTCAATTGGTGGTTTCTCACTAGATCGATGATGACTAGCTAGTACCCGATCGGACAATATTGACTATTCAGGATTTTACTAGCTGTGAGATACTATTCTTAGTTGAGAATTGTTACATTAAAACATTTTCAGATTCTAGCAGATTTCGTGAGGCTCGTTAGGATGTCGGCAAAAGCGATCGCCTATTTTCGGCTAAAAAAAGGAGCCAACTTAGGTTGGCTCGAGAGTCAAGTATGAAGCAATGCCATTTCGACTGTGACACGTAACGGCAAAGTATTAAATTTGCCGCAGGGTTTCGTCGCGATCACTATTTGAGAGCGACTTTACCGCCAGCTTCTTCGATTTGTTTTTTAGCGTCGTCAGCGGCTGCTTTAGGTACGCCAGTGAGGACATCTTTAGGTGTGGACTCAACCAAGTCTTTAGCTTCTTTCAAGCCTAAGCCAGTGATAGCGCGGACAACTTTGAGGACGGCAATTTTCTTGCTTTCGTCAGCTAATCCTTCGAGCACAACGTTGAACTCAGTTTGGACTTCAGCAGCTTCAGCAGCAGCAGCAGGTGCAGCAGCAGCTACGCCGACGGGTGCAGCAGCACTTACGCCAAAAGCTTCTTCGATTTGTTTGACTAATTCAGCCGCTTCTAAGAGGCTGAGAGTTTTTAACTGTTCTAAAATTGTATCGGTTGCAGCAGACATGTGTAAATTCCTAAAATATGGTTGAAAATTGTAACTCGGTTGTTGGCGATGATTACCGCTCTAAACTTTTTCAGCATGAGCTTTAATCCCACGCGCGATCGAAGCAGGTACTTCTTTAACGCCGATCGCGATTTTCGCGGTGACGGAGTTGAGAGCACCAGCAATTTGCGCCATGAGTTGTTCTTTCGATGGTAGCTCGCCGATGGCTTTGACATCAGCTCCAGAGAGGGCTTTCCCTTCCATTACCCCACCGTGAAGTTCGGTTTTCTTGGTGGCTTTTTGGAATTCATGGTAAGCCTTGATCGAGCCACCAATGTCATCTTTGAGCAATAAGAATGCCGAAGAACCTTTGAGTAATGGTTCTAATGCTTCCCATTCGGGGTTTCCTTCGATCGCTTTACCCATGAGGGTATTTTTAGTGACCGTACAGAGTCCACCTTTAGGGCGAATTCGTCTGCGTAAATCGGTGATCTCTGCCACGGTTAAACCCTGGTAGTTAATCACCGCGACCATTGTTGCTTCACTCAAGTCTTGCTTGAGCGTAGCGACGATCGCTTGTTTGTTTTCTAGGGTTCTCCCCATGTTGCTTCTTAACCTCTCGATCGATCGAGTTTTGGGTGTGAACGGACAGAACAGGCATAAAACTAACCCCGACACTAGGTGCCAAGGTTTTCGTTCAGTCGATCGCGTCTTTTTCTACTAATACTAGTAGATATCGCTCGTACTGTTTGCGTTAACCTCGGCAGGGAATTAAGCTACGCGCTCCTGCTGTCTGTGGCTGGCTATTGAATTCTGGTTAACGCAATTAGTCGCGACTGAACCTCAAATACTTATAGTAGTTTAATTATACGGTAAGACCGCAAATAAGCCTTAGCAACTATATCATGAGTCGATCGATTTTGGCAAGTACCATTTGGTAGTAGGGGCAATTCATGAATTGCCCCTACTACCAAATGACTGGATAGGCTTTTTTAATTCCCGATCGCTAAAAATTCCTTGACAAATGCTCGATCGATCTTGGATAATAAGTGACTGGTTGAGAAATCGATCGATTTGCGTGACTGGCGGAATTGGTAGACGCGCTAGATTCAGGTTCTAGTGTTCGCAAGGACTTCCGAGTTCGAGTCTCGGGTCGCGCATATATTTAGTAAATTAAGATCGGTAAACGGCGACAACTAATCGTTGCTGTTTGCCGATTTGTTGTATCTCGATCGTTTTTGCTATGTTAACCAGTATTCAAAATCCCCTCGTCCAAAAATTTAGAAGGCTCCAGAATGCCAAGGAGCGGCGGGAAACACAGTTATTTTTGCTAGAGGGAACACATCTGATTCAGGAAGCCTGCGCTGTCAATTATCCATTGATGACTGTGTGTTATACCTCTAAATGGGAAGAACATCATCCTGAATTGCGATCGATCGTGCTAGAAAATTGCGACAGAGTAGAATTAGTCAGCGATGAAGTAATTAAATCGATCGCCACAACGGTAAATCCTGATGGGATCGTGGCAATTGCACCGCGATTGGCTCAGAAAAAACCGCCCATTCCCGCAAAATTAACTATCGTTTTATCTACTATTCAAGATCCTGGTAATTTGGGTACCATCATTCGTACCGCTGCTGCTGCGGGTGCTGATGGTTTATGGGTAAGTCAAGATAGCGTCGATTTAGACAATCCTAAAGTCCTCCGCGCCTCTGCTGGGCAATGGTTTCGGCTCGCAATGGGTGTAAGTGACAATCTCCACGAATTAGTCACTAGTTACCAGCAACAGGGCGTACAGATAGTTTCGACTACTTCCCATACTCAAACTAGCTACTGGGATGTAAATCTAACTAAACCAACACTGATTTTACTCGGAAATGAAGGAGCGGGTTTAAGTGACGATCTAGCAGCATTAGCCGATCTTCAAGTTAAAATTCCGATGGAAACAGGAGTAGAATCATTAAATGTAGCGACGGCGGCTGCGCTGATGTTGTATGAAGTCCGCAGACAAAGAAGTTAATGCAATTCCACATTCAAACTGATAGCGAAATTCCCGTATCCAAACAACTGTACGACCAAATGTTGTTTGCGATCGCGTCTAGACAATTTTCCCCTGGGCATAGATTACCGAGTACCCGTCAATTAGCTATGCAAACAGGATTGCATCGGAACACGATCGGTAAAGTATACAGTCAATTAGAAGCAACTGGATTAGTAGAATCTGTTCCAGGTTCTGGTATATATGTCAAGTCATTGGGAAATGAGAGCAACCATCTTGTCACCAATTCCCAGATAGATCCTACTCTCTCTGCTGTCGATTTAGTCTCCCAAAGTCTCAACACTCTACTCGCCCAAGGTTATTCACTCACTCAATCACGGGAATTATTCCTCACCGAAATCGATTGGCGATGGCGGTGTAGTGCTAGAGTATTTGTAACTGTGCCCCGAATTGAAATCGGTGCGGGAGAATTAATGCTCCAAGAATTGCAACAGTCGCTCGGAATTCCGGTTCAACTCGTCACTTTAGACAAATTGGAAGTCCAACTAGCTCAATCTTTGGCGGCGACAGTCGTTACCAGCCGCTATTTTATTGCGAGTGTAGAATCAAAATTAGCCAACAGTGAAATAGTAGCACCTCGATCGATCCGCGTCATTCCCGTCGATTTACAAGACTATGAAAAAGAACTAGCTCTTGTCAAAACTCTCCCCAAAAATAGTTATGTCGGTATCGTCAGCCTCAGTGCTGGCATTCTGGCTGTCGCCGAAATGATGGTACATAGTATGCGGGGTGATGATTTATTAGTCATGGCTTGTCAAACCAAAGATACCTATAAACTCAACGCCACAGTTCGCCGCGCTCATACCATTATCAGCGACAAAGCCAGTCTCTCGATCGTCCATCAAGCGATCGAAGCTGCGGAAGATGACTTAATCCGCATTCCCCAAGTCGTCGAGAGTGAGAGCTATATCGGATTGAAATCAATCAATCTTCTTAAACGCGAACTAGGATTAGTGTAGATAACGGCATTGTCAACGAGTGATGAATACTGCTCTATAAGTTATAATTCAAGTAGTCTCGATTCTCTAACGAGAGGCTACGCCAACGTCCTCAAACAGCCCGATGACTTACCTTACCATCGCTTTACCAGAAGCAGCTAAAGCCTATATAGATCGACAGATATCCAGTGGTCACTATGTTACTGCGGATGAGTTTCTCATAGATTTAATCGAACGAGAGCAAGAGCGTCAAGCCAAACAGAAAGTTAATGTGATGCTGCGATCTACACTCCAAAAAGATCGGACAATTGAAGCTACCGATGAGTGGTGGGAACAGCAACATCAAGCCCTGAACGATCGACTTCCGTCTCAAGTATGAATCGACGTATTTTAGTACATAAAAAATCTATCCCTAAAAAGTCTTATTTTTCGTAAAAGTAGGGTGTGTTATCCCGTAAGGGTAACGCACCGTCCAGGTTAGAGGATTGGTGCGTTTTGCTGGCGCAGAAACACACCCTACGCAAGCGAAAAATAGCAAGTGCGGAATGTGGGATATATCGATCGAGCAACAATAATCTTAATTTCTATTACTCCACCTAGATTTGAGCCTGAGATCGCCGCTGATGCTAAATTTCTGCATTTATCTCGATCGCGCCGCAGTTAACAAAAGTTAACTAAATAAAGATCGTGCTTCAAAATATTTCTCAAGACCGCCAATCCATCTATATCTATCTTTCAGCGCGTGATGATGTCTATATTTAGATAAACAGGGTATCAAATAGATACTAAGTAGGAGAGCACTTATTTAACTAAGTGTAGCTTTTTTTTGCAATATTGTATTATCCGCTTGTTTCGATCTAAACCCGCCGATTATCCCTTTTGATTCGACAAGTGTGAATTTATGAATATCGTCCGAAAATCTCGCGCCGTTCAGCTTTCGATCGGTCTTATTGCTGCTTCTGCTGTGTTAATTCCGATCGGTGCATCTGCCGAAGATCTCTATGTAGCAGGTTACAATGGTGGCGTAATTCAGAAAATCTCATCAACTGGGATCAGCACTACATTTGCTACCGGATTTAACAACCCTATTGGAATTGCCTTCGATTCAAGTGGAAATCTCACCGTTGCAAATTACGGTACAGGCGCAATTAAGAAGATCTCACCAACTGGTATCGTCACTACGTTCGCCTCTATTCAGGGACCTTTTGGTCCTGCTGGGCTTGCGTTCGATTCAAGTGGAAATCTCGCAGTAGGAGGTCTTATCTCAGACTCAATTGAAAAGATATTTTCAACGGGAGCGATCTCTCCTGTTCCTTTCTTCTCTAACGGACTTAATCTCGATCCTGTTGGGCTTGCGTTCGATTCGAGTGGAAACCTCTTTGAAGCAGATTACCTCTCAGGCAAAATTAACAAGATCTCATCAACTGGAATTGTTACATCCTTTGATACGGGACTCTCTCGTCCTTTTGGGCTTGCCTTTGATGCTAATGACAACCTCTTTGTATCAGATTACGGCACAGGTGGACTTAACAGTGGCACAATTAACAAGATCTCATCAAGCGGAGTTGTCACACCCTTTGTGACAGGGCTTAATAGTCCCACTGCGCTAGCATTCGATTCGAGTGACACCCTGTTTGCATCAGAGTACGGCTCAAGCAGAATTATCAAGATCTCATCAACTGGGGTTGTCACTCCATTCGCTACTAATGTCTCTTCATGGGGTCTGGCGTTTGCGCCTTCTGCCACATCTACAGCAGTCCCCGAACCATTTACGATCGTTGGGACATTAATCGGTGGTACAGCAGCATTGCGGATGAGAAAGAAACTAAAATCTAGTGGCAAAGTGTAAGCGAATTGAAGATAGATGTTTGGTGTTGTGGCATTCAGGGATGATTTCTTTGAGCGATAAGCCCTAAAATTTAGGGTAGGGGTAATTCATGAATTACCCCTACCCTAAATTTTGAGGGAATTTCGTACCGTAATTCAGCAACGCCAGATTTTTTAGGGGTGGGCAAAAGTTATCGTTTGCCCACCATTCCCACTCATCGCTGGGTACTCAAATTGTCGGGATAAATTCGATCTCCATTTTTCCTTGGATTAGGATGAATCGATCGCTAACACGATCGGACGCGATCGGCAAAACCCCCAGCAGAGGCAATTCATAAATTGTCACTACCTCAGCTACAATATTTTACAGTACAATTGATTGGTAGCTCGATCGAGTCTCAACTAATGTTAAATGTACCTTTAACACCAGCAGCACAAACATTCATTCAAGACCAACTCGATCGGGGTAAGTACGGCTCGATCGATGAAATCCTGCTCGCAGGCTTAGAGCTACTAGCCGCAAAGGATGCCATAGAGAAAGCTAGATATGACGAACTCCGTCGAGATATTGAGATTGGACTAGCAGAAGCAGAAAGAGGCGAACTGATTGATGGAGAGGAACTATTCGAGCGATTGAGACAAAAATCGCAACAGCGGCGCACGAACCACGATGACTAAAGTTTGTTTGTTTACTGCTAGCGCAAGCAGGGAATTAGAAGGTATTTTGGATTATGTAGCTAGTTACGGTAGTCTCGATGCATCAGATCGGCTATTAGGTAGAATTAACGCTACTTGTCAAAAGATTGCCAATTTTCCAGGAATGGGTAAAAGTCGTATGGAGTTCCCGCATGGAGTTCGTAGTTTTCCCGTTCGAGACTATTTGATTTGCTACCGAGAAACCGATATTGGTATAGAAATTCTGCGGATAGTGAGTGGTTATCGAGATTTAGAGTCTCTATTTGTAGAAGAATAAATCGTAACTTCTCCATAACCGCTGGTAAATAGCCTCACAAACGTCTTGTCGTTGAGTAAATCTCGATCGAATTGACTTATCGAGCATTTCCCACAATCGTGGCTGGAATTGCCGCATTTAGAGCATTCCAAACCTCCGTCAACCGTTGATAACTAATCGATTCATAACCAGTGGATTCATATCTTTGCACCATTTGTTCCTTGATACCTAGTTTTGCCGCTAATTCCCTTTGAGTCATCCCCAAACTAATCCGTTTTTGAATCAATACCTTGGGCAAATCCTCGATCGCGCCCATCGTAATTTCGACATTACCTGCCTTCAATTCATCATATTCACACAATTGGGACTGCATTCGATCGATTTGAATTTGAAAGCTATTTTGCATCGCCGCTAGTTGTTGCGGCTGCAAATTTGATGCTTGTTCTCGCAATTTCTCGATAACTTGTTGTAATTTGTCTATCTCGCCTTTAGTAACCTTATACTGATGTTCGTTTTGAATCATGATTAATTACCTGTTTGCGTCAAACTACTGAGATCTATCGAGTAATTTGAGTGCAAACATCAAACCAGACAATAGATTTGCACGACGAGAATTATATCCATATCGCTCCCAGAAATCGACCCAACTCACATCCCAAATACCTGGGGGTAAATAGCCTCGATCGGTAAATGGGGGCATTTAAGTTCTTCTCCATCGAACATGACAAAAAGGCTGCGCTAACAATTAGCATAACACAACTTTTTTGTTGGCAAAGCTTTAAGCCAACTTTTTTGTTAAATCAATGCTGAAAAGAGAAATCGATTTAGCCTTGACATCCAAAACAGGAAAATACCCGATCTTAAGTCTGGAGTAACCGATCGATTCTGGCACAAGTTCGATCGTTTTCAGATGGAGCACCGATCGAAATCCGCAATCCACCGCCAGTATGTCGGATTGAGGTTCCCTGAATTTTCAACTGTGCGACTAATTCAGTCATCACCAGATCTGGATTATCCACACCTCGAATCCGAGCGTAGATAAAATTAGCATCACTACGCCATACCTGGAGATTAGTAATCCCAGAGAGGGCGGTAAATAATCGATCTCGTTCGCTCATTGTCTCAGAAATTGTAGACAATAATAAACTGCGGTGCTGCAATACCAATTCTGCTGCCGCCAGGGAAAAGCTAGGCAAATTGTAAGGCAATCTTACCTGTTCTAAAGTTGCAATTAATTGAGGATGTCCGACAGCATAACCCACCCGATGAGCCGCTAATCGAAAGGCTTTCGAGAATGTCCGTAAAACCACCCAATTAGGATGTTGGGCTAATTCTGCTACTACTGTCTGCTGGCTAAACTCAAAATAAGCCTCATCGATTACCACCAAAATATCTGAAGATAAACCTCGCAGCCACTCCAATTCCGCCGCCGTCAACGCATTACCCGTCGGCGAATTGGGATGCACCATAAATACCACCCGAATTGGCGGATTTTGGTTCTCTTTAATCGCACTCCGAGCCGCATCTAAATCGACTTCAAAATTAACAGCAGATCGATCTACACTCACCACAGGTATCCCCAACGTTTGCGCCAGAATGCCATACATACTAAAAGTTGGCGCGGCGACTAAAATACTGCCCTCACCACCAACACAAGTCGCAATCAAGATCGATCTCAATAACTCATCCGAACCATTCCCCACGCAAATCTGGCTGGGCAGGATGGAAGGATGATTGACCGTAAATTCTGTCACATAACTAGCGATCGCCGCTTTGAGGCGATTGTGCCCCCCATCTGGATAACGATTGCTCTCGATCTCGTCCATCCAGACTTTTCCCAGTTCCTGCTTCAATACTAATGGTAAATCGTAGGGACTCTCGTTGGTATCGACTCGATCGATCTCTACCTGCACAGATTCTGCGCCACCAGGATGGGGCGTGTAGGCTTGCAAACTAGTAAGTTCGCTTCTAATGAAGGATAATGCTGTGGATGCAGTCGGAGTAACCGTAGAAGGGATAGTCATAGCAATCGTTGGCGAAGCCTTTCGGAACGAGAATCAGATTTGAAGTTCCATCATAGATCGATTCGCTGTTACAGCGGGTGAATCGGTTTAAATATCCGACGGAAAAAAAGATCTGGTTTAGCTATTGACATGACTAAAGATATGCCCTATATTGATAAGTGTCTGAAACGCGGCCCCATCGTCTAGAGGCCTAGGACACCTCCCTTTCACGGAGGCGACAGGGATTCGATTTCCCTTGGGGCTACTTCAGAATTTATAAAAAAAGAGGTTAGACACTTTCGTCTAACCTTTTTTTGCGTTTGTGAGCAGCCTCAATTTATAACTATCCCTTAAATCCTAAAAGAGAGGGCGGGTTGAAATTTAATCTCTGGCTTCGTTTTAATTGATTTTATAAACCCGCCCCTACAGATCCTAATTCTTATGAATCCCGATTTCTCGCACATCCCCGTTCTCAGCCAGGAAACAGTCACTGGTTTGGGCGTAATTGCAGGTGGTTGGTATTTGGATGCCACAGTCGGTGGTGCTGGGCATAGTGAGCTGATTTTACAAGCCGCGCCTGATGTAAGATTAGTGGCGATCGATCGAGATTTACAAGCTTTAGAGGCAGCCAGAGCGAGACTCGCACCATATGGAGATCGAGTCCAGTTTTGGCACGGAAATTATGCCGACTATCAACCTTTAGAGCAGAAATTCGATGGGATTATTGCCGATTTGGGTGTCAGCTCGGTGCAATTAGATTTAGCAGAGCGAGGATTTAGTTTTCGGAATGAAGCACCGCTAGATATGCGGATGGATCGATCTCAAGGTACCACAGCAGCCGATTTAGTCAACTATACCTCTGAAGTCGAATTAGCGCGGATTATTTTTACCTATGGTGAAGAACGCATGTCTCGCCAAATTGCGCGGGATATCGTTGCTGGAAGACCATTTACAACAACTACCCAATTAGCTTATGCGATCGGTGGTGCTGTGCCCAAATCTTATCGTTATGGTAGAATTCACCCAGCTACACGCACTTTTCAAGCTCTGAGAATTGTCGTAAATCAGGAGTTAAGTTCGCTGGAAAAGTTCTTGGCTATTGCTCCCACTTGGCTCAAGCCGCAAGGTAAAATCGGGCTGATTAGCTTCCATAGTTTGGAAGATCGGATTGTCAAGCATACCCTCCGCGAGAATGAGAGTCTCAAGGTATTAACTAAAAAGCCAATTATTGCCACGGATGTAGAATTAGCCGCCAATCCCCGCGCTCGATCGGCTAAACTGCGGTGGGCTAGTTTAGTCGATCGTTGATAGCTATGCCTTGATTCTATATTCAAATTACGATCGTGCAAGGTATCTAAACAACAAAAACGGCTGGTAATACTATTACCAGCCCCTGAAAGCTTAAACCCCGATTTCCCTTAGTAATGGTGAATTTACAGTTAGGTCAGCACTACTAAAAAAGAATTATTAAAATTCGTGTTGCTACACTTAAGTAAATTAAATTAGCGGTTTGAATCTATATTTATATAGTACCCTATTTTTAGAGCTTTTTATATCAGCCATTTGATGTAACTTACTGCTAAAGTCTTTCGGTCGGGATCTAAGCACCGATGCTTGTCGAGCGATTTTCAGTCAAAGTGGCAAATAACAAGGAGTTGAGGGAGGTGTTCCGAGCCAGAGCGATCGAGAACATCCTGATGCTTCGATCGCTCTCTGACTCAGTTTGGGTCAATCATCTAAGATATTTGGCTGACTGACAACATGAAAGCTATGCTGACTCTGGTTTGGGCACTGAGGTGGGGTGGATCAATAGTTCGGCTGTCGATCTTTTTTCGACCATTTCGCGAGTAATGATACAACGGGTCAAATCCTTGCGGGAGGGCAGTTCGTACATCACATCGAGCATTAACTCCTCAACAATTCCCCGTAAGGCTCTAGCTCCAGTTTTGCGGCGGTGGGCTTCTTTGGCGATGGCGCGAATTGCATCGGGATGAAATTCGAGGGCGACATTATCCATATTCAACAGTTGTTCGTACTGCTTGACGAGGGCACTGCGCGGCTCGGTCAAGATCGAGACGAGGGCATTTTCGTCCAGTGACTTGAGAGTGGCGATGACTGGTACTCGACCGATGAATTCAGGAATTAGTCCATATTTGACTAGATCTTCTGGTTCTAGATGTCTCATCATATCTGCCGAGCGCTGTTCGCGATTCAGGGTTTCGCCCTGCTGGATAAAGCCCATCGACTTTTTACCCAGCCGCTGTTCGATCACCTTATCTAGCCCGACAAAGGCCCCACCACAGATAAACATGATGTTGCTGGTATCGATTTGAATGCAGTCTTGATACGGGTGTTTCCGGCCGCCTTGGGGTGGTACGCTGGCGATCGTGCCTTCGAGCATTTTCAGCAATGCTTGCTGGACACCTTCGCCAGAAACATCGCGGGTAATTGAGGGGTTTTCACTCTTGCGGGCGATTTTATCGATTTCATCAATGTAAATAATGCCGCGCTGGGCTTCTTCTACATCCATATCAGCAACTTGGAGCAGTCGGAGCAGAATATTTTCGACATCTTCACCGACATAACCTGCTTCGGTGAGGGTGGTAGCATCAGCGACCGCGAAGGGGACATCTAAGACTTTTGCCAGGGTTTGGGCGAGCATAGTTTTACCGCAACCAGTCGGCCCAATTAGCAAGATATTAGACTTTTGGAGTTCGACCCCATCATCGGTGGCGTTAGCTTTGTGGACTCCATTTACGCCTGTGGGGGGCTGGGCGGGGTTGGAACTGCTAGTTTTGGCTTGGGCATAGCTCAAGCGTTTGTAATGGTTGTAGACTGATACAGATAAGACTTTTTTAGCTTCATCTTGACCGATGACTCGATCGTCCAAAAATTTCTTTAGTTCTCGCGGTTTGGGCATCTGGCTGAGATTCATCGGCACAGATTCGCGCCGTTTGCGAGGTGGCTCCGACTTCGCTGGTGGATGATGGGCCGGACCATTAGGATCTAGTAATTCTTCATCGAGGATCTCATTACACAGTTCTACACATTCGTCACAGATATAGACTCCCGGCCCCGCAATTAGTTTGCGGACTTGCTCCTGCGATTTGCCACAAAAAGAACATTTGAGATGGGAGTCATAATTTTTAGTAGGTGACATAGTTGGAGCGCGTGCCTCGTGAAGCAAGATGGAGTAATGTTGGTAATTCAGTTATCAGCGATAGTTTCACTGGTCGGTTATCGGTTAGGTTGAGTGGTGCGAGGTGTTTCATCGCTGCTCTTGCCCAGCGGCTGTGCCCACTATTATGGCGAGATTCCATCGCAACTTGGGTCGATGATCACCGTTCGCTAATAACCGATTGCCAATTTTAAGGACGATCGATGATGCGATCGATTAAGCCGTATGCTTGAGTTTCGGCTGGTGACATCCAAAAGTCGCGTTCGGTATCTTCGGCAATTTTCTCGATCGATTGTCCGGTATACTCAGCCAATAGCCCATTGAGATGATTTTTGAGGTAGAGGATTTCTCGTGCCTGGATTTCGATGTCTACAGCTTGTCCCTGAGCACCACCAGAGGGTTGGTGAATCATAATCCGCGAATTGGGCAAGGACATCCGTTTACCCTTTGTGCCACTGGCGAGTAAAAACGCGCCCATACTCGCAGCTACACCATAACAAATCGTCACTACATCGGGACGAATTTGTTGCATAGTGTCATAGATTGCCATGCCTGCGGTAATCGATCCGCCTGGGGAATTAATATACAACTGAATATCTTTTTCGGGATCTTCTGCTTCTAAAAATAACATTTGGGCGACTAGTGTGTCTGCCACATTATCATCTACTTGAGTACCTAAGAAAATAATTCGTTCGCGCAATAACCGCGAGTAGATGTCGAATGCCCGTTCGCCGACTCCAGATTGCTCTACCACCATCGGAACAACGTTGGTACCTGCGTAAATTCCACTCTGGCTGTAACTAGTAATCGACCCGTAATTAGAGTTAGATCCAATCATGATGGAGAATGTGTGATAGAAAATCGAGATGGTGATTAATAGGCAAAATTCACCTATTAACCGAATTATACCAACTCTTTAGGTCTTAGGCTTTAGGCTTTGGGCTTTAGGGTTCGGCTTTTACCACTCTTTAGGTCTTAGGCTTTATGCTATCACTACATAGGCATCAAGTGTCATGAGTTTAAGTCTCCAATTCTCTTACCCCTAACGCCTAAAGCCTAATCCCTATTCTGCTACTGCTTCTGCGAGGATATCGATCGCTTCAGATTCGCCTTGTGCTGATTCATCATCAGCGGGTTTTAAAGAACCTTCAGGTACCAATTCTACGTTGGCGTGTTCCTTGAGCCACTCTAAAGTTTTCTCCTTTTGGAGATCTTCGGTAATGAATCCCCGCAGACGATTTTCGTCGATATCTTGACCGACTAATTGAGGCAGAACCTCAGACATTTTTGCTGCGAGATCTTCGTCACTCACAACGATACCCTCTTTCTTCGCAATTTCCTCGATCGCGAGTTGCTGTTTGAGGTTATTAATAGCATCGGTACGACAATTCTCTTTCATTTTAGGAATTGTTTCGCGGGTAAAGAGTTTGTTGACATCCATCCCATACTGGCTGAATTGATTAGCCATTTGGTTGAGGATATTCATTGTCTCCCGCTCGATCAGCGTTTCGGGTAAATCTGCCGTGGCAATATCGATCAATGCGGTTTCGATCGCGTTGATGATATTCTGGTCGGTAGATTTTTTCGCTTGCTCTTGGAAGCGTGTGGCAGTCGATGATTGGTACTCGGTCAGGGTATCAAAATCGCTGGCTTCTTTAGCAAAATCGTCGTCTAAGCTGGGTAATTCTCGAGCTTTGAGATCTTTGAGGACAACATTAAATAGCGCGGGTTGAGCGGCTAAATCTTCGCGGGGATAATCTGCGGGGAAGACAACATTAACATCACGAGTGTCGCCAATACTCATCCCGACAATCCCATTGACGAGATCGCTGATAAATTTGCCGTCAGATAGTTCAATGTCAAAATCCTCAGCCTGAGCACCTTCAATTGGCGTACCGTCGGCTAGTTTACCTTTGTAGTCAACGACCGCAATGTCATCGAGTTGAGCCGCTCTACCAACGACTGGGATAATTGTCGCTTTTTCACGGCGTTGTCGATCGATAAAATCTTCGACTTGAGCGGCATCATAAACGATTTCCTCAGCTTTGATAGCCAATCCGGTATAAGTGCCCAGACTGACGACTGGCGGTACATCTACCGCCGCATCAAAAATCAAGTTTTGTCCAGGGACATAGCTCAAAAGTAAGTCGTCAAAATTAGATGTGATTTGGTAGTTACCAATCGCGGGAACTTCGGCTTGTTTGATTGCCTCATTAATTGCTGGTTCGAGCAAAGCTTCGAGTGCCATTGCTTTAATTTGGGCTTGTCCCATCCGTTGTAAGATTACTTGCCGAGGGATTTTCCCTTTACGGAACCCAGGAATACTGGCACTGGTAGTCAATTTTTTGATTGACTGTTCGTAATATTTAGTCGTTTGGTCTCCGGTAACTTCAATCTTTAAACCAATCCGGCTTTGTTCGAGTTTTTCCTGGGTAACTTTCATGATGAGTATGTCTAACAACAGTCAATGACAATATATATGGGGCTAGCGATCGCGTAGTGATGATATGCTGAATCTATAGCTAGTCAGATTACTAAGGGTACCATGCCTACGTATAGGCATACCGCTATAGTCGGATCTTATCAAAATAAAATCCGAAATCGATCGGCATTATTTACCTATTCGATGATAGTACATCAAAATTAGCTTGTCGATCGGTCAACCCAGAAGTTAAATTTCTGGGGTTATTTTTATGTATTTATAGCCTCGATCGACTATTTTTGTTGGGTAGTTATCACTGGCTGACTGAAAAGGCGAACTGCGAATATCCCCCCAGCTAAAAATA
>NZ_JANOJV010000257.1:0-4678 GCF_031418915.1 Chamaesiphon sp. VAR_48_metabat_135_sub
CCAAATATAGGTTCGATCGCCATTACTATAGAAAATTACCGGACGCTGGTGAAATTTCTGCTCCAAACAGTCGGCGTAAAGCTTGGCTTGCTGCTTGCCCTCTTCAGGACTTCTGCGGGTACGTTTGGCTTCTACTACCGCTAGGGGTAAACCGTTGTCATCCCATAGGACGTAATCGATATAACCTGTACCGGATGGATTGACAGATGTAGGCATTCCGGTGACTGGGTATTCGATCGAATCGGGATGCGTCAGATCCCAGCCCATTTCACGCAGCAAGACATCGATCAGGTATTTGCGGGTGTTGGTTTCGTTGTAGTTGTGGGGGTCGGGGACTTTGGTATTGGTTTGTTTGAGGGCGGTAAGTTCTGCCTTTAATTGGGCGAGTTCGGCGGCGGTTTGGCGTTCTCGCTCCAGAGCGATCGCTTTCATCTCTTCGGCTTGGGAAAGCTGGGTTTCAAGGTCTTGGAGCTGAATCAGGGTAAGTTCATTTTTACCCTGTGCTTGAGGCTGCTGGATGAGCTGAGGGTTGAAATCAACCTTCCCTAGAGCCTTACCATTGGGGCTATAAGACCGACAGAGCCAATAAAGGAAGTGAAACAGTTCTTCGATTAGGTGGAGGGAATCGCTGGTACTAATCGGCGCAGAGCGATGGACGGCAATATTCCCCATCTTTTGGATGGTGCGAAGTTTGGGGAAGAGATTGGGGCTGAGGTTGTCTTGAAAGGTTTGCTCGTGGATCAGTGCGCTGAGTTTATCGTCGTAGGGGAGTTGGAGGTAGGGATCGTTGGCATAGAGCCAGTGAACGGCTTGTTCTAAGGTGTAGCGAATGTAGAAGCAACTGGCACGGGGCGCACTATGTACTAAGTTTTCGGCATGGGTGGCATGGTCAAAAATTTGGGGAAAGTCGGGTTTGAGAAAGTCGAAGTTGCTGGGCATTTGGGCGCGGGGGTTGAGGTCGTTAGCAGTTGAAGCAGCCTATTCGATCGAGGCTAAAAATGTCTGAATGCGGACGATTGGAATCTGCCGGAATGGATGCAGTACCAACAGATCTTCATCTCCAGTCAAAATTAAATCTGCCTTACCGCTGACGGCTAATTCTAAATACTTGTTATCTTTTGGATCTCGACATTCATCGATTTGCTCTACGATTTCCACAAACTCGACTAGTCCCAGCAATTCATCTAGAAATGTTTCTCGCTTGGCACGATTGCTATATCGGTCGAATTTAGGACGCAGCAATACTTCTGATAATTCTGCGAAAGTATCATTAGACATTAGAACTATGCCAGTAGCGATCGCCAGATCGAATGCCTGACGAGCTTTACCCTGGGCAGACAGCACCGAACTAACGATGACATTGGCATCGATTACCAACCGCTGTTGGCTAAGGGTCATTGAGAATTGACTCCAAAATATCTGGGGTTAGTCCATTCGCGGCGGCTTCATTACCAATCTCGTTCATTGTCTGTTTGAGCCGATCGATCGCCTCTTGTCTATTACTGGTGGCAGCTCTGAGCATCAAGCCAATCCGAGTAGCAATTTGTAGACGTTCGGTTTCTGTCGCACTCCGATAAGCTTCAGCAACTTCTGATGATACTTCGATCGCAATCTTTTCTATCGCAGCCATAGTTTTATACTCCCTTAACGATCGGGTCGGTATCCAATAATATGTACATATCTACTCAGCAGTTTTGCGCCACTCTTGTCCGAGGCGAACGGCTTCATCAAAGTCGGGATCGTTCTCAAAGCTACCTGCTACTTGCTGCCACCAAGGAGCTAGTGGTTCGGGTTGAATCAAGTTAGCCAGCAGTTTTTTCATCTGGGCTAGTTCTGTTTCTAAGGTCGCAACGCGGTTTTCGAGTTGGGGTTGTTCTTGGAGTTGTTGGGGGGTCATGGGAGTTTGGGCATGGGTTCACATACCGATAAGTTTCCCATATCTACAAATAAAATGTCAGATATGCTAAGATTGTGTACCGTTGTGTACACAATCTCGGTGAATATGCTGCAAAAAATTGGGATCAGAGATTTTAGAGATAACTTAGCCAAATACCTTAGCTCTTCCGCTCCTGTGGCGATTCTGCGGCATGGGCAAACCGTTGGTTACTTTGTTCCGACCCAGCTACAGCCTGCCCAATCAGAACAGGAATCGCTAAAACGTGCCGTAGCAGCCTTGGATACCCTATTGCTAGAGCATGGGATTGATGAAGATACGTTGCTGGCTGAGTTTCGCCAACTGCGATCGTCGCAACTCTAGAACCGATCGTGTCTACTCCTAAAAAATTGTGCTTGCTGTGCTTGGCAACAAAGTCTACAATTTTATCCATTAGTTTTCAACAATGACACAGTTTTTACAGGATGATTTTACCTAATCCAGAATTAGCAGTTATTGATGAGGATAAACTATCTGGATATAGTCTGAATACAGAGCATAGTGAGGGCAAACATAAGGCGCGAGTCTTTAAATCTGCATTAAATATGGATATCTCTAATGCTGAAAAACTCAGGCTAGCTTTGTTAAATGCTGTAACAACTTATGATGCTATTCCTGCCAAAATAAACGCCTATGGACAAAAATATGTAATTGACTTTCCCTTGAGTCATGAGGATAAAACTGCTACGATCCATAGTGTCTGGATTGTCAGAAGCAATGAGGATTTTCCGCGTTTAATTACTTGTTATGTTCTTTAGCCTGTAACTGAGATTATGAAATTACTTAATGTTGTAGCACTGTTGCAAGATTTACCAGAACTAGGTTTGATTCGGGGTCAGGTTGGTACTATTGTGGAGGTGTATGAGCCAGGTGTGTTTGAGGTTGAGTTTTGTGATGGCGATGGTCGTGCTTATGCGATCGAAACATTGTCTGCCGATGTGCTGATGGTTTTACATCATCAATCTAAAGAATTAGCGATCGCCTAAAACTAATAAAAAATTATTATCAGCAACAGAATTATTTTGAGATCGATCGCAATTTTACGCTCGCCACCAAGATCGATCGTGATTTTCTATCTATTGCTATTGAATGAAGTTTCAATTTGTGAGAATTGCACAGAAGGTTTCTCTGGAAAGTGGACTGTAAGGTCGATCGATCCGCCCATAGCAGCGATCGTGCTAATCAATGTAGAGAGGGTAATATTTTCTCTTGCTTCAACTTGAGATATATAGGATTGCCGCACTTCTAATAAATCTGCTAATTCTTCTTGAGTGAGTCCAGCAGCTTGTCGAACTGCACTGATGATGTTTAATTTCGTGCGAATCCGATCGGCACCAGCACTAATTTCTGACTGCATTTCTGGAGAGAATTCTTGTTTGATTTGGCGATAGGTTCTGTGTTGTCTATTCATAGGGATTTACCGCTGTCAGTTTCTTCTAAATACTCTGTAAACCGTCGTTCGGCGATGGGGATATTCTTTTCATACCAGCGTTTATCGCCTCCTTTGTTGCCGCCAACGAGCAGAACTGCTTGGCGTTGTGGGTCGAAGACAAAAAGTATTCGGTAAGGATTGCCATCATGTTGAACTCGAAGTTCTTTCAGATTGGTTAAGGTCGAACCTTTAATCGTGTCCGCATAGGGACGGCCTAATGAGGCTCCTTGCTCTTCTAAAACATCGAGTACTATCGCTATCGACGTTTGTACCCCATCATCTTGAGCAAAGAACCATTCTTCAAATTCTCGATGAAAAACAATCTCCCATATCATATATATATGATATCACATTTATATAATATTGACGATGGCACAATAGATCGATCGCACTTCCCCCATCGCCACCAAGATCGCGTTTAGAGTTCTCCTCGAAAGGCTCTTTGCAGCAGAGAGTTAAACAGATTGTCTGATTCAACAAAATGATTATTTGTTTTTGTTTCAAGAATATTTAATTTCTGAATAGCCTCTTTATATTGATGTTGTAAGTCTATTGGAGCTAAAGGTATTGGAAGACCTTTAATAATCGTCTGATTTAATCCATCCATAATTGCGCCTTTTGTATTTCTTTCAAAATATTGTTTTGCTATTGGATGAAATAGAAAATAGCCATACAAAAATTCTGGCAGACAAACCTCTTTGTCTGTTGTAATGCAACAAAGATGCTTCGTGTTGATTGCAGTAGGACAATCATGAGGAATAATAGCACAACGCCCGCAAGTTCCCATGATTGTAATAATGACATCCTCTGGATAAACAGTATAGTTTTTTAATTGTTTATATTTTTCTGGCGTAATAAACCTCGGCTTCGCCCATAAGAATCTATTCTTTACAGCATTATCAATACCTAAAACAGGAATACCCTCATCGACGAATTCACTATGTAAAAGATTGCTACCAAAGGGGCCAGTTCGCATCGAATTTTTACTCTTTGCTGCCATATCTCCAACCTTAACCATTTTCCAGCCTTGTGATATTGGATCGCCGAACATATCGAGGAAGATCGATCGACCTAATTCTTCAGTTAATCGGATAGCTTCTTGCCGTTTACGCCGCACTCGATCGGCTTTATCCAAAATTGCCGCAATCCGTTTCTGTTCTTCTAGCGGTGGTAGAGGAATTTCTGTTAAATATAGATCATCTCTATTTAAACCTGGTATTGATGTTGTAATTGTCCAACGTGCTAGATCTGTGTTTTTTAAAGCATAAAAAAAATAACGTAAATCAACCTTATTTGCCTGTATAAATTCAGTG
>NZ_JANOJV010000258.1:0-6944 GCF_031418915.1 Chamaesiphon sp. VAR_48_metabat_135_sub
AATCCCCATCTCACTAATTTTTCGAGGGTTGATGAAATACCCTCGCTTTTTGGGGAGTGTCTATTTTCACCTCAAAATAGTAGCTCTAGTATATAAATCTGCTTATTCCCTCTTTTCGAGGGTTTGTACAAAAAACCCCTAGTTCGATCGCGCTTGCTTTTGACATTATTATCGTTCAAATAATTGGCGATCGATTGAAACTATTACCCGATCTGCGATGCCTACGGATGATATTAATTACCTCGACTTCATCATCATCAGATACTAACTCAGCTTCGATCGATTGCATTCCAAACTGTGGAGAGCCGTAAGCATACCCACCCCCCTTCGATTTTGCCTTTCTACCGCCTTGGGTACGTTCGATGATTGTGTCCCGTTCCAGCGATGCCACAGCCGCCATGACGGTTAAATCGTTTTGGCTAAAATAGCCATAGTAGACAAATAGATAGTTAGGATCGATTGCGCTAATATCGCATGTTTAGGATTGCTAGAATCGATCGCGCTATTTGCAAATATATCTCAACAATCTTGCTATGGCAATTACTCTAGCCATTTATCCCTCTCAGTAGCGATCGGCTAGATGACGTAAAATTCTATACACTACTTGTTAAGTAGAAAAAGTGCCTGTAATATAAAAGTATGAACGGTTTCGGAAGCAGCTTCCCACAAGCGTTTCGAGCAATAAGTGAGTGTTACACTCAATGAGCTTGCCGTGAGATCGAACGTTAAGTTCGAGAATGTGGAAGACAAAGAAACCCGCTAACAGCTCGACGATCTAAAAGTGATATCGTCGATTGGAAGCACTAGACTCAGCAATCATCACTTTTAAGTGGGGTTTGTTAACGAGTTCTCAAATAAAACACTGATTGAATTATACACTATTCAACCCAAAATAGGAAGTCAAAACAGATGAATTTCACTGCTAAAATCGCTCTCGCTCTCGTTGCTAGTACTACTGCTGGTGTTGTTGCTTTCCCAATGGTAGCTGCTGCTGGCCCAAATACTGGTTCTACTGCTGCTGCGGTATCGATCAAATTCCAAAAAAGTGGTGGTAGTGGTAGCTTCACTATTACTCCCGGTAGCACTGCTAATGGTGGCGGTTCTGGAATTCAAGAACTCTCCGCTGCTGTAGCTACTGGTGAAACTAGCGCGTTCGCTGAATCTAAGAGCAGCAAACGAGGTACTAGTGCTACTGCTAATGGCTATAGCGCACCTGTAACTCTCTCCTACGAAACTTACAACAGTCAGACTAAGATGCAGATGGCTTCAGAGTCTACTGCCAACAGTGAATTCAAAGCACAAGCTGCGATCGAATTTGCTGCTGGTCAGAAAGCTTCGGAATCACTTTCCATCTATGAAGTTGAGAAACTCAGCCGTACTACTAAAGGCAAAAAAGTCACTAACCTGACTAAAGAAGAGATCGAGTCCATTAAATATCGTGCTAATAGCGAAGCTAATCTGAAATTAGCTGCTAGTGCTAATGCTAGTGCTTCACAAAGTAATACTGGCAAACAGTCCAGTTCGAGTTCTACTAGCTCCGTAGGTACTAGCTACGAGTACACTGGTTCTTCGGCTGGCTTGCATTACCTCCCCGCAGTTGTCAAATAGTAATTAAATCGCGCCGACTCTAGACCTCACACTGAGTCGGTGCGACCACATTGACGATCGACAGCCAATTTATCCATCGCTAGTTTAGTTCGCCACAGGTATCGCCGAACGAACGTTCTAGGATGGATATTTTTTGTCCGAACTCGAAGCGCGATCGCGAGAGCGACTTAATTTAAGTATGTCTGCACGGTTATTAATTTATCTTCAAACTGCTACCAAATTAGTATCTTACCCGATCGCGCTGTTCGGTTGGGCTGTAGTGTTCGCGAGTAACGTTAGAGCTACGCCTCCAGCCGCCAAGCCAACTGACGATCTATTCGACAGTGACAATATTTCACCCAGTCAGATTTTTGACAAATCCGATCAAAAAACAGAGAACGCAACTAAGCCCAAGCCAAAACTTCCACCGAGCGAACCTCAGCTTCAGGCACAGGTATTCCAAGTACCCAATCTCACCCCGATTTTTACCCTGTCCACACCGATCTCGATCCCTGCAATCCCTCGACTCGATACCACCAACCCACTGAACTCGATCCTCACGCCGGAGTTAATCGTTGCACCGAATAATACGCCAGCGGTGCAATCGCCAAATGCGCCGACCAAAACAGATCCACGTTTTATCATCCCACCCCGCGCACTCGCTCCCACCACAGTCGATCCGTTCTCGACGCAATTTATCCTCAATGGGGATAAGATCTCGCACTATACGCCGACGATCGTCAAAACTGGCTACGAATCGGGAAATTTTCGGACGAGCGACCTCAATTTTAATGTCTATAAAGTCATCAAAGCCGAGAATATCCAAAGCGTCACCAAGGATGTGGTATTGCGCGTCGATAGCCAAGTCGAATCCGTCGGCGTGCGAAGTATCGATCGCCAGCGCGATCTGACGGTCTCTGTTTCCAAACCCCAGACCTTATTAGGCGTGCGCCAACAAATTAGTCTCGACGGCGATTGTCTGGATGGTTCGGGACGCACTTGTACGTTTCTCCCAGGACTGAAGATCGATGAATCCAACCTCAATCGCCAACTCCAGCCGACGGGAGTAACTGTTACTTCGCAATTTGGCGATGTTATTTCTCCCGCATCCATAGCCGCAACTAGAGAGCCAGGATGTCAAGGTGGTGCCAATGGTGAGAATTATGGTATCGATCTTACCGTCCCCGCGATCGGGCTAGTTACGACTCCGTGGTCTGCCAATCCCGTCTCCACAGGCAGCCGTCGCGAAGATATCAATTCTGGGGTGGCGGTCAATTACACGCGGATGAGTCAGAATTTAGCCACCAATGGCGTGGAATCGGTGCTAGGACGGACGATTCGATCGGCTACTTTTGTTAAAGACGATCGCGATCGGGCAGTCAATCTCGGTGTAGTCGCCCTCGGGCAGGTATTACCAGAAGCTAGACCCAGTATCGCCCCTGGCACATCAGGTCAGCGGATCGTCGTCAATCCCAATCTCTACCGTGCGGCTAATGCGATTAGAATTCCTGAGAACAGTCAGACTGTCTATCAAGCGGGGACGGGTTATGCCATCAGTCGGGGTGCCGATCCCAAAATTCCGCCAGCAGCAAATCATCAAGCGATTTGGGTCGGGTTATCTCCTGTCGTCGAGCGGCAAGTCGTCCGCGATTATAACTATGTCACGCGCCGCGATCCGCAGATCGTCCAAAGTGGCGGCGGTGAGGGCGGTAGCGTTCCAGTAGCGGTAAATCTGAATAATTTTGGGTTTAATTCGGGCAGCTTACAAAATGTCTATAGTCAAGGCTATGTCACCGTTTACAATCGCGATGTCGATCGCGTCGATGTCGAGACACTGCGCCAACGCACCGATTATTATCCCCATGTGAGTTTTACGGGGACGAGTTTGACGGAAAATAGCTTGTGGCGGTACTATACAGGTGCGATCGCTAGTATCGGCTCTAGTTCGCAAGCACCACAAAATATCAAAGCTTATCTAGGTGCCGATTACTCAGTCGTCAATCCACGGGGTTTTAGCTACAGTTTGAGCGGGATCGGCTATCTCAATCCCGATCCAGAATATGCCACCCAATTATCCGTCAATACGACTCAAGCAATCGCCATCGGAGCCAACCCCCGCAACAATCTGACGATCGGGGTCAATGCTAACTATATCGCCGATGGCTCGATTACGATCCAGTCACTCCCCGTGCGCTCGGCACAAAGTTTTGTCAATGCGGGGCTAAATGTCAATATCGGTGATATCTCGATCGGGGGTACGCAATTTATCGGTAACATCTTACCCGAATCGACTGATAGTAAAACCCTGTTTAATGTGGGTTGGAAAGTGACCGATCGCTTAAACGTCGGCGCGTTTTATACTGTTGCCGATCGAAATATCTCGACCAATCCCTATGGGGCCAATCTCAGCTACGCTCTCGATCCTAGTTCTGATTCCATGCTGTACCTGGGCTGGAATGCTGCCGAAATCGATTTTCGTCGCACCCTCGGCTCAACATCAAATATTTACCGCGATAATACCTTTACCATGTCGATCCGATACGGATTCTAGCACGGACTAGACGATCGATCGGGTCGTTGCGACAATAAATATCCCCATCTGAGTAAAATCTAACAACGCCTTACCCAAAGATTCTAGGCGATCGATATAGCTATACTGCAAACGTCTAAATACTAGACTTTGCAGATCGAGAAGCTAGAGGACAGATCCCCGACTTCTATGGGAAGTCGGGGATCTAGCGTAATTCTGAAAAGTCCAGTTTCTAAGCGTCCTTAGTATATCCAAAAAACTTACTGATTAGCTTTGGGACGATCGGTTTTTGATAACCACCAATCGATCGATTCGATCGACGACACCACCAATGCTACATCAGGGTTGGAAAATGTCTCTCTCTTGGCTTAAACTAGATGCGATCGTCTATCATAAACCCTTGAAAATCGCCCAAGATACTAACTCTCGATCAATTATCTTGGCACAGCCGACGCTACCTGTTAGCGTCGGCTGTGCCAAGTTCTTGCAGAATGTATGGTTGCTGTTTCGATCGAGAGTTAGTTGCAAGCATGTATTTCGTATTTATTAAACAAAGGAGTTATATCTTGAAACTATTATCGGTTACAAGTCTGACAGGATCGATCGTGGGCTTACTGGTATCGGCAAGTTGGGCGCCTTAGGCTCAGGCTAACTATGTTTGTGGGAATGGTCTGGCGAGGTACAGGTTGGGACGACCATCATGGGTATACAACGGGTTCCCGTATGCGCAAAAAACCCGAATGGAGGGGGTTCTAACTCAGGCTCATCCGCCG
This sequence comes from Chamaesiphon sp. VAR_48_metabat_135_sub, assembly GCF_031418915.1. Lineage (NCBI taxonomy): Bacteria > Bacillati > Cyanobacteriota > Cyanophyceae > Gomontiellales > Chamaesiphonaceae > Chamaesiphon > Chamaesiphon sp. VAR_48_metabat_135_sub. The sequence continues at coordinate 4,891 of NZ_JANOJV010000258.1, forward strand.
AGCCACAATTGAGATTATAACTAGATATTTGTTGAATCATATGAACCGGAACTCGGCACTGAGCCTAGTCAAAATTGCACTCACAATCCCAGTGGCGTATGCCTTGACTTATCCGTTTTTGCATCCCACAGTAGCAGGTGGAGTATTGAAAGAAGTCATGATGCTGGGCTGGGGCGGCATCATGACAACGATCGGATTTCTCGTGCTAGTTTTTCTATATTGTCGAGATCTGCAATTATCGCTGTCATTGGTATCTCCAGCAGCGCGGCAAGCAGCTCCTCGCAGCGTGTGGCTGATGTTTCTATTTCCTTATAACTTTGTCGAGGATTTTTTCATTATTGCTAATGTCGCGAGTTCCTTACGCAAAGAATCGGAGCGCAACAGCAAACTGCAATTGTTTAAAAGCTTTGGTTTGGTGACGGGATTGGGTTGGTGTACGGCACAAATCGTATCCTTACTGCCGAATGCCGTTGGTGCGGTTGCGGGGATGTTAGCTCTGCCTTTTTGGATCGCCCATTGGGTTCTCATCCGTCGAGTCAATGCGAGTCTTGCAGCGGGGAACGAGACTAACCCTGCCAGCTAATCATCCGCCTGATTGCCGATCGAAGAAGAAGTTCAAGAGCTTACTAAGTGGTATCATTTTGGTTTACAAGATACTTTGTGCTTATGAAATTGGTGGTTTTGACGAGTTTGCTGTCGATCGCGTTAGTTCCTAATACAGCGACAATTGTGATAGCAGACGTGCCAACAGGGAAGAGTTTTACTCAATGGTGCGAGCAAAGAAATTCTTTATCCCCCCAGACGCGCAAAACAGTAGATTATTTATTGCAAGCAACTCAGGCTCAAGACTGTCGAGCTGCGGCTCTCGATCTCAACCAACGTACCGAACTGCTGACTTCTAGTCCCACTTCTGCCGATATTAGCGACCTCCAACCGATCGCCAGTCTGACAAATTTACGCAAACTCAGCTTATATAGTCATAATATTACCGATCTCACTCCCCTTGCCAACCTGAAACAACTCGATACTTTAGTTATTAATAGCAATAAATTGACCGATCTCAAACCCCTGGGCAGTTTGAATAACTTGAGCGATTTGGGACTGATAGGTAAGAATATCGTCAATATTCAACCGATCGCGAAACTGACAAATTTGACAAAACTGACACTCTGGTATACCTCGATTCAAGATATAAAAGCTGTGAAGAATTTGACTCAATTAACCGAAGTCAGTTTTATCGATACCAAAATTGCCGATCTCAGTCCCTTAGCTAACCTGAAATCCTTAACTACTTTGGAAGTTACCAATAGCAGAGTCACCGATATTCAAGCTTTGTCAGGTTTAACCAATTTAAAGAAAATCGTCCTTAATAATAATCAAATCTCTCATGTCCAACCACTCGCCCGCTTGATCGATTTGAGGAGCCTGAATCTCAACTCCAATCGCATTAGTAATTTAACTCCTTTGTCTGAATTGAAACGTCTAACTGGACTCAATCTTAGCGATAACCAAATTGTCGATATCCAACCCATAGCCGCGCTCACTCAGTTAGTAGGGTTGAATCTAAACAATAATAAAATTACTAATATTAAACCATTGGCTAAATTACAAAAACTAGAGACTTTAGTTGTCTCCAAAAATAAAATGAAGACTAAGGTTTGTCCGCTTCGTCCCGCAGTCTGTGATTTTAATGGCACGGGGTTAATTAGAGCTTTTTGAGCTAATATCGATTCAATTAGCCTCAATCCTGATCCAGAGGTTTCAAATTCAATATTAATGGCAATGAGGAGAAGAAAGGCGGGATGGATAAAGACCAGATTAAAAACTTCGAGAATGCGGTTACAGCAGTCATACGGAGCTGGTTGACTGACAAAAGTCTAATTAGTCCAAATAAGAGTGGTAGCTTGAAACTAAATTCGGTAAGTTCTTTGTTGATGCTGTAGACGAGAAGCCTTGACGGGTTCAGGGTCAACATTAGTAGCAAAAGAGATCGCAGAAATTAAATTCCAACCCTTGTTCAAAGCTTGTTTAACCCAACTCCAGCCAATTTTTAA
>NZ_JANOJV010000259.1:0-11053 GCF_031418915.1 Chamaesiphon sp. VAR_48_metabat_135_sub
TGGGGAGTAGAGGTTACGGCGACTCCTAAATCGTCCTCGTCCTCTGGTTCTTCAAGTAACTAGCGTCAGGGTTAAGAATCTGGGCGTTGCTGATTTAATGTATGATTTGCCCCGAAATTTAGAGTAGGGGCAATTCATGAATTGCCCCTACTCTAAATTTCAAAGACCATCTACTTCATTCATGCGCTCTAAATTAACAGACTGGGAATTATCCGTCATCATTTTAATAATTTCTATATTTACCATCAAACCAATTTCGCTTAGTCCCAATCCTCAGGCTCAATCAAAGATCGACATCTTCCAGGCTGTTCGATGCCAGCTCGATCGATCGAAATTAACTTTGATCGGCTAAATCCAATTACTAATTACTTTAATGAGGCAAACTACCATGATTAAAATCTCTTGTCGTCATCAGATCCCCGACTTCTTGAAGAAGTCGGGGATCTCTCCTCAGCGATGGCTGCATGAAATCGATCGATCTTCGAGTACAATATCTGTAGGGTTGGCAATTGGTTGTGGATTGTTAGTCAATAGTTTAAGTGGTTTTCTTTATCCTCAACCAGCACAAGCACAGGTGACGTATCAACATATTCAAAAAATGGGCAAAAAAGTCTGTTCCTTTATGGGCGGTCGATCGAAGTTAGACGGACAAACTTTGATGATCATGACACAGATTTTTGACCAAGATTTTTCCGATCCCAATCCTGTCAACTTTGCTCTCAATCGATACGTCTTCAAAAATTGTCCGCAGGACTATCTCGCATACGAACAGCGAAAAAGACGTAATAACCCTTTTGCCAAAAATCCCCTACTCGTTAAAACTGGAGTGCCATTACTGAGTGGAAATAGTGCCCCGTTACTGAGTGGAAATAATACTCCATTACTGAGTGGAAATAGCACTCCATTATTGAGTGGAAATACTACCCCGTTACTAAATGGAAATAGCACTTCCGAAACAGCGGAAAGTTATCGAGAAAAAGGCAAGAAATTACTCATCGCCCGCAATTATCAGGAAGCTATAGTTGCTTTCGATCGAACTATATCCTTAGACTCTAGTACGGCTAGCAGTTATTATTACCGTGCTTTCTCTTTTTATCGAATCGATAAACTAGCCCCAGCTCTAAGAGATTTAGATCGCGCAATTGAGTTGAAGCCCAATTACGCTGATTTTTATCTGAGACGAGGTATTGTTGTCGCGGCGATGGGAGATCGGGAAACTGCTTTAACTAATTATAGTCAGGCGATAGAATTAAATCCTCAACTCGCTCAAGCCTATCAGAACAGAAGCCTGCTGCGCCGCGAATTGGGAGATATTGAGGGAGCTAATCTCGATCGAGCTAAAGCAGTTAAATTGGGAATTAATCAATAAGTAATAAGTAATAAGTAATAAGTAAGTTGCAGTATTATCAATATTATTTAGAGTCGATCGATATGTCTAGTCTATTTTCTCGGCGACAAATTCTGAACTTGGGTAGTAGCTTTGCGATCGGCGCGGCGGGTACAATGTTAGGGAATACACCATTATTTGCTCAACCAGGCAGAACTACTTTTTATACAAAGGGGCGGTTTCTTTACCATCCTAACGGTACAAAAGTTATTCTGCGAGGGGTGAATTTACCACTATTAGATGATTGGGGCTTTCCGCAAACTGATACTCTCTCAGAATTAGTAAAAACTGGTGCTAATGCCGTTCGTATTCAATGGTACAAAAATTATGGTCAAGCTAATCGTCCGACCTTTAGTGAAACAGATTTAGATAATTTCCTGGCAAAATGTCGAGCTAATCAAATTATCCCCATCCTTTATCTCAGCGATCTGACATGCAAAAGCGATCCAATTTTACTCAATAGTCAATTAATGCCGTGGTGGACTTCCAAACCAGTTTTAAATGTCTTAAAAAAACATCAAAATTACCTGATAATTAACCTTGCTAATGAGTTGGGGCATTACCGCTGGAGCAATAATCCCGCGACAGCATTGAATAGTTTTAAGAATGCTTATAAAACGGCGATCGTCAGGATGCGAAAACATTTACAAGTACCGATCGCGATCGATGCTCCAGATTGTGGTTCTTCGATCGAAGTTTTCCCCCAGATCGCCAAAGAATTAATTAATAGCGATCCAGCTCAAAACCTATTATTTAGCGGACATGCTTATTGGGCGGCTTATAATGGCATCCCACATATTCAAGCGGCAATTAATGCCAATATCCCACTCTTTTTCGGAGAAATTGCCAATAAACAGGATGAAGATGTGAATGGAAAAACTCAATATTGTCGTTACGATCTCGATGGAATTAAGGAAAATCAGCCCGCCCAAAATGGATTTACCTATCAATCATTATTGACGCTACTACAGCAAAAAGAAATCGGCTGGTGCGCTTGGAGTTGGTGGAAAGATAACTGTAGCAAGCGAGAAATGACTAGCAACGGTACGTTTGCTGGACTGACACCCTACGGTAAGGATATTGTTAATAATCCTACCTATGGTTTGAAAGCAACAGCGAAAAAAGTAGCTCTTTGATTAAGTAATAAGTAATAAGTAATAAGTAATAAGTAATTGTACATTACATGAGTCCGAGTACGACCAATTCATCCATCTTGTCTTGTCATGAATAAGCAAATCTTTTTCGTACTGACTACCACTGCGGTATTGCTCCTTCCTCACATCGCCCACGCCCAAACATACGAACCTTCCAACCGGATTCCCGTCGCCGATAATAGTAAAATTGGCACTACAGTATCGGGAACTAATAATCAATTCACCATCGGTGGTGGATTGCAACGCGGACAAAATTTATTCCATAGTTTCACCGAGTTCTCCATACCTAAAGATACCTCCGCACTCTTTGACAGACCGACAGGAAATCAATCGATTATTACTCGCGTCACGGGTAGTTTTTTTTCGGATATTAATGGGGGAATAGATACCAGAGGATCTAACTTCTTATTGATTAATCCCAATGGAGTGGTATTTGGTCCAGGTGTGTGGTTGAATGTAGGTAAGGCATTTATGACCAGTACGGCGAATGGGACCGATTTCATCGATGCTCAGGGAAAAACCTATAATTTTGGTGTAAATAAAGCGGGTGATGAAGCATTATTGAAGATCGATCCAAATGTTGCTTTTAATCCAGCCAAATTGATAATGGGTACGAGTAATCCTGGGAGTAAAGGGATCGAACATTATGGGAGTTTGTCAAGTAATAATCCATCACAATACATCGGATCGATCGGTGGGGATGTCACCTTTTATGGCGGACAAATATACAATCAAGGTGGCAAGGTTGATGTCGGCGGATTGCGGCAAAGTGGCTCGATCGAGTTTAGTCTCCAAAATGGTGTAAAGTTTCCCAAGGATGTAGAACGATCGAATGTAACCCTACTGTCGAGACAAAAAATCAACAGTGAAATTTATGTTCGATCGGGTGGGGGCGGTAGTGTTAATATTTTTGCTAAAGATATTACCCTAAACGGGAGTTACACGGGCATTCAAGCGGGGACTGACAAGAACTTGGGGTCTCCCACCTCAGTGGCTGGAGATATTAAGCTTGATGCCACTGGAAATTTAATACTCTCCGACGGTGCGGTGATTTTTAATCAAGTCCTGAGCGGCGCAGTGGGGAAAGGTGGTACGATCGATATCGCTGTTGCTGGTAATTTAGCTGGTACTAATAATGCCCGAATCGGAACCTTCGCCGAAGGAAAAAAAGGCGATGCGGGGAATATTAATATTAAAGTCGCTGGTGACATCTTATTTGATGGTGGGATGGGTGATTTTCGGAGTGGAGTATTGAGCACAGTAGCATCAGGAGCAGTGGGGAATGCTGGTGCAATTGATATCACTACTCGTAATCTATCGATAAAGAATGGTGCTCAATTATTTGCCAGCACATATGGTACGGGAAATGCGGGGAAGATTAAAATTAAAGCCACGGATAACATTTCCATCGATGGTGGCGCAGGTGATAAACGTAGTGGTGCATTAAGTCGAGTAGAAGAAACAGGAGTCGGAAATGCTGGGGAGATCGAGATCGAAACTCGTAATCTATCTGCCACCAACGGTTCTGGCATCGGTACCAGCACATATGGCACCGGAAATGGGGGGAATATTAAAATCACTGCCACTGGTAAAATCTCGCTTGATGGTGCGATCCCACTTGGTGACGGACAAAATGCCTATAGTAGTGGAGTCTCAAGTACGGTACAAGCTAGAGCCGTAGGCAAAGGTGGTGAGATTGAGATCGTCACTCCCAATCTATCTGTGACGAATGGTGCCACATTAGCTGTCAGCACATATGGCACAGGAGATGGGGGCAAGATTAAAATTACCGCTGCTAATGGTAATGTCTCCTTTGATGGTGGTATCAATCAATTTCGGAGTTCGGCATTCAGTCGCTCTTACCAACAAGCAACCGGAAATGCTGGTGGGATTGAGATTGTCACTGGTAATCTAGCTGTGACTAATGGTGCGGGATTAATTGCCAATACTGAAGGCACCGGAAATGCAGGGAATATTAAAATTAATGCTACTGGTAAAGTCGCCTTTGATGGGACTGCCAATGGTCTTTTTAGTAGTGTCGCAGAAAGTACTGTAGAACAAGGCGCGAAAGGGAACGGTGGCGGGATCGATATCTCAGCGGGGACTCTATCTATCGCTAATGGTGCTGAATTAAATTCCAGCACCGAAGGTACCAGATCTGCGGGGGATATCTTCCTCAAGAGCGACACCATTACCTTAAATAAGGGCAAAATTTTATCAGAATCGACGATTACTACGGGTGGAGATATCAAGATCGTCACGACAGGCTACTTACTGCTGCGCAACGATAGTCTAATTGCTACTGATTCTGATAGCACGGGCAAAAAGAGTAGTGGTGGAAATATTACGATTAGTAGTCCCTTAATTGTCGCCTTACCTGGAAATAATGACATCACCGCCAATGCCTATCAGGGGACAGGTGGTAAAGTTGACATCACCAGTCAAGGACTATTTGGTATCCAATCCCGTCCTCAAGGTTCACCCTTCACCAATGATATTACTGCCAGCTCCGAGGGCGGAAAAAGTGGTACCGTCCAAATTAATACCCCAGATCTAGATCCAGCCAAGGATAAGGGCAAACTTCCGGCTGCGCCTAATGATGCTAGTAACCAAATTTCCCAAGCCTGTAGTGCCAGTCAGCGAGATCATAAATTCTATATTACTGGGCGCGGTGGATTGCCACCAACTGCCAACGAACCCCAGGAGAGCGAAGCACTGTGGTCAGATGCGCGGGAGATTAAGACGCAACCAGCTACAACGGTAAGTCTACCACCGAAATATGCACCACCAGCGATCGGGTTAGTCTTGGAGCCGAATGGACGAGCGCGATTAATTGCCGCGCACGCACCAGTTATTCCTTCACAACTAATCCACCCTGCTTCATGCCCGCCCTCTAGGGACTAAGCTTCTCATTTAGGATTGCTATACAGCAATTCCAAATTCAAGATATTTTACCGATTTTCCACCAATAATTGATTGTTGCTGGTGGGGTTGGGCGGGTTCGTTTCGCAATTAGTGGTGCGTTGCGAGGATTTCTAGCATAAAGCGGCGTTTTTATGCGGGGGGAACCCCCGCATAAAAAAACGACAAGACACCCGCCATCTACGACATATGGGAATAGGTTTGAATTTGGAATTGCTGATTGCTATAGTTGATGTGGATAGTCATGAGTGTGCAACGGTATAATATATCGATCGAGATCGACTCGATCGACAAATAGCTATTTTCCATCCCTCGACTTGAGTTCGTGGGGGTAATCCAAAATCCTGCTTGGTGCGCTAAACTGTCGGGGAACCCGACAAGCGCACATCCGCAAAATCGAAATGACTCAAACGCCCCTCTCACCCAGCCAAAATCGTCAGTCATCCCAGCAGCCAGACAGTCTCGGTCGGTTTGGCAAGTTTGGGGGAAAATATGTGCCAGAGACGTTGATGCCAGCATTGCTGGAGTTTGAAGCTGAGTATTATCGTCATACCAAAGATCCTGAATTCCATCGAGAACTCAACGGATTGTTACGCGACTATGTGGGCAGACCTAGCCCCCTCTATTTTGCCGAACGCCTTACCGAACGTTATGCGCGTCCTGATGGCACTGGTGCCCAGATTTACCTCAAACGAGAAGACTTAAATCATACTGGTGCCCACAAGATTAATAATGCACTGGCGCAAGTCCTCCTCGCTAAACGGATGGGTAAGCAACGGGTAATTGCTGAGACGGGTGCAGGACAGCATGGAGTAGCGACGGCGACTGTCTGCGCTCGGTTTGGTTTGGATTGCGTGATTTTCATGGGCGTGGAAGATATGAAACGCCAGGAATTAAATGTCTTTCGGATGCAATTGCTGGGTGCGGAAGTACGTCCGGTGGCGGCGGGAACTGGGACGCTCAAGGATGCGACTTCCGAAGCGATTCGGGATTGGGTAACGAATGTGGAGACGACACATTATATCCTGGGATCTGTAGCTGGACCGCATCCCTATCCGATGATCGTCCGCGATTTTCATGCAATTATCGGCGAGGAAACTCGCGCTCAAGCAGTAGAAAAATGGGGCGGTTTACCGGATATTCTCCTCGCTTGTATCGGTGGTGGTTCTAATGCGATGGGACTATTTCATGAGTTCGTCAAAGAACCGTCCGTGCGCCTGATTGGGGTCGAAGCCGCAGGGGAAGGCGTGGAAACTGACAAACATGCGGCAACACTCACCAAAGGTCGTCCAGGTGTTTTACATGGCGCGATGAGTTATCTGTTGCAGGATAACGATGGACAAGTTACTGAGGCACATTCAATCAGTGCTGGATTAGACTATCCTGGTGTAGGACCAGAACATAGTTATCTCAAAGATTTGGGACGAGCTGAATATTACAGCATCACTGATGCTCAAGCTCTGGTAGCTTTTCAATTGCTATCCAAGTTAGAAGGTATTATACCCGCTCTGGAAACATCCCACGCGATCGCGTACCTCGAAACTCTCTGCCCCCAACTCACTGGTAGTCCTAAAATTGTCATCAATTGTTCGGGACGTGGTGATAAAGATGTTCAGACTGTTGCTAAAGTATTGAAGTTTTAGTTTTTCGAGTTGCTGCGTAGATCTACCCACCCCGTCGCTACGCGCCACCCCTCTCTTGAAAAGGTGCTCCACTTGCGGAGTTGGGTCGGATGGGGAACCCATCCGTGACCCATACCCAAGCAGGGGAAACCCCAAGACCGCACTTTTCGCTCCGAGGAGGGGATTTTCCGCCCTAGCCCTAATATTGCGAAGTGATGGGGGAAATCCCCTCCTCGGAGGGGCGAATAAGCCGCAAGGCTCATTCGGGGTGGGTAAGATCTCCGCCGTAGTCCAGTCCCCCTCCCCCCCTAATCTCATGACTCGTTCCAGCGGAATTCTCCTTCATCCCACCTCATTACCTAGCCCCTTTGGGATTGGCGATTTAGGTGAAGATGCTTATACATTTATCGACTTTTTACACAATGCCAAACAAAAATATTGGCAGATCTTACCATTAGGGCCGACGGGTTATGGTAACTCGCCTTATATGTGTTATTCGGCGATCGCGGGTAATCCTTTACTCCTGAGTCCAGTTAAACTATTAGAAGATGGATTACTGATTCCAGCAGATTTAGAAAATTTACCGACATTTTCTAGTCACAAAGTCAATTTTCCACTCGCGATCGAGATTAAAACCAAACTATATCATTTAGCATTCGATCGATTTCAGACATTCGCCGATAAAGAGCAAAAAGCGACTTTCGATAACTTCTGTCACAGTCAGATTTATTGGTTGGATGACTACGCTTTATTTATGGCAGTACGGGAAGAGCAGGGAGATAAGAGTTGGCATCAATGGGAACAACCCGATCTAGTCAAGCGCGAACCACTCGCCCTCATCCACTGGCAGAATCATCTCAAACACCAAATTAGTTATCATAAGTTTCTTCAATTCAAGTTCTTTGAACAGTGGTCAGCATTAAAAGCTTATGCTCATGAACATGAGATTGAAATTATTGGTGATATCCCAATTTATGTCGCTCACGACAGCGCAGATGTCTGGGCAAACCAAGAATTTTTTGAACTCGATCCTGAAACAGGTGAAGCCGCTCTCATGGCTGGTGTGCCACCAGATTACTTTAGTGAAACCGGACAATTGTGGGGAAATCCAGTCTACAACTGGGAAAAATTAGCCCATACTCAGTTTAATTGGTGGATTCAAAGATTTGAATCTTTACTAAAATTAGTCGATGTAATTCGCGTCGATCACTTTCGTGGTTTTCAAGCATTTTGGGCTGTCGAGCAGGGCGAAACCACCGCGATTGATGGACGCTGGATTAAGGCTCCAGGGGCAGACTTATTTACTACCATTCAACAGAAATGGGGACATTTACCGATTTTAGCTGAAGATTTGGGGGTAATTACACCTGATGTAGACGCTCTGCGAGATCAGTTTGGTTTTCCAGGGATGAAAGTACTTCAATTTGCTTTCGGTTCGGATAATGGCAATCCTTTTTTACCATTCAATCATCGACCCAATTTTGTTGTCTATACGGGTACCCATGATAATGATACCAGCGTCGGTTGGTTCGAGAAATTAGAAGGTCGGGAACGCGATCGATTCTTGTTATATTCAGGTGGTGTTGGTGCAGCAGGAATTCATTGGGATCTGATCCGCTTGGCGATGAGTTCTGTAGCGAATATCGCCATCTTTCCGCTCCAAGATGTCTTGGGATTAGGTGGTGCGGCACGGATGAATTTCCCTGGTGTAGCTGAAGGAAATTGGGAATGGCGATATGATTCCGCCGTACTTAACGAACCACTGGCATTACGGTTGAAAAATTTGACGGCAATCTGTGGTAGAACTAGCTCCTAAATTTTGTTAGTAAATATCATCCTCAAAGGGATCTCACCGCGCATTGAGTGGGTTAGAACAGAGCATCCCTTCAGAACGATCGGTGCCAGTAAACAGTTGAGGGATTTGCACCGTGGGGGATATTTGTGAGGAGTCGTTAGCAGGCAATTCGATCGTAAAGCAGCTACCTGCATTTTCAGTACTATAGACACTAATTTGACCGTTATGTAACTCCACAATTTGCTTTGCTAAAATTAGCCCCAGCCCGTTGCCTTCATGTCGCTCTCCTAATAAATTAGCAATTTGGACAAAGGGCTGGAAAAGCTGTTTGATATTTTCTGAAGTAATACCGATTCCAGTATCGGCGATCGCAATCCGAATACATGGGATATTTTTGCTATCTGTCAACATTGCTTTGGTGACACTCAATGTGACAGAACCAGCCGAGGTAAATTTAATACCATTGTTGAGTAAATTCAGGATAACTTGGCGCATCTGACGTTCGTCGATCGAAATCTGCGGCAGATTGGGTTCGATCTTCAATATCAACTTGATACTTTTTCGATCGGCTAGTGATTGGATTGCTACCAAACAAGATCTGCACAGATCTTCAATCGCGATGAGATCGAGATCCAATTTCAATTGACCAGATTCAATATTTGCTAACTTGAGAGTGTTATTAATTAACGAGAGGAGATGATTACCACTGTGCTCGATCTTGGCTAAATCATCTACTTGTTGAGCATTGAGTGTTCCAGATTTCTGTTCTTGCAACCGCTCTGCTAATCTCAAGATGTCATCGATCGGTGTCCGAATTTCTGCACTCATGGTCGATAGGAACGATCTTTTCGAGATATTAGCTTTTTCTAGGGCTTCGTTGGCTATTCTCAATGAGGCGGTTTGCTCGGCTACTTGTTGTTCTAGATTTTGAGTTAACAGCCGTAACTGGATGTGGGTTTTGACTCTGGCTAAAATTTCTTGTTCTTGGAAGGGCTTGCTAATATAGTCTACGGCACCACAATTAAACCCTTTGATTTTATTGTTGATATCGATCAGAGAAGTCATGAACACGATCGGAATATCACAAATTTTGGGATTGGCTTTGATCCGATCGCAAGTTTCAAATCCATCAATTCCGGGCATCCTCACATCTAGCAAAATCAAATCGGGAGATCGCCGTTGCAGCAGTTGTAATGCCTTTTCGCCACTAGTGGCGATCGCGATTTCATAGCCAACATCACTCAGCACTGTAGAGAGTGCATCTAGGTTAGCGGGTGTATCATCGACAATAAGAATTAGTCCAGTTAATTTAGTAGTCATGACTAAGTTAGTTTAATGAGGGGGAAGATAGGGATTTTTGGAGGAAGATCTCGATTCGATCGATCTGGAATTCCTTGGCTAATTGAATGATGCGGCTGGTAAATGGTTGATAAAGAATATTTTTTTGCCCAATTTGCTCGGCGGCGGCAATTAATTTATTGACCATTCCATCCTGAATGAGTTCTAGTAAGATCTGTAAATCGGTTTCAGTAGGTAAAAATATTCCTGTAAGCGATGATGAATTATCATCCACTGAAAAGCTGTGATTTGAGTTAGTCGGATCGTATTTCCAGGTGAGTTGTAAGTGTTTGGCTAATAATGGCAATAACTGATTGAGTTGGAGTGGTTTGGCGAGAAAATCATCACCGCCCGCTGCTAGGCTCTGTTGCCGATCGAGTTGAGCTACTGATGCCGAAGAAACTAGCACTTTCAAATGTTGGAGATCGCGATCTTGGCGTAACTGATGGAGTAATTCATAGCCATTCATCACGGGCATCACTAGATCGGTAATAATCAGGTCGGGTAAAAGTTTTTCGATCGATTCTAAGCCCACTTTGCCATTTTCAGCTTCGGTAACTTGGAACCCTAACGGCGTGAGTAAATCGACTAATACCGATCGATTTTCCCAATGGTCATCAATAATTAAAATCTGGCGGCGTTGCCCCTCATAGCCAACGATTGTGGGTGTCAGATCGATCGACTGTGGTTGGATATCAGTGCTGATTGTCGGAGGTGTGATGTCAAACCAAAATTCACTCCCTACACCCTCTTGACTCTGAACTTGAATTTTGCCACCCATTAATTCCACAATTTTTTGACTAATTGTTAATCCCAATCCAGTACCTTCCGACTG
>NZ_JANOJV010000260.1:0-16705 GCF_031418915.1 Chamaesiphon sp. VAR_48_metabat_135_sub
GATCTCCACCTTTTATGTTTATATTATCCGATCGTTAGATCGACAAAATACCTGGTAAACCGATCGTGACGATCTGGTTAACCGCATCTCTCAAACAAGAATAATCGAGAATTCAGCCACTATCGACTATTTACAAGGGAATTAATTCAGGGAAGTTTTGCAGAACTTGGTCATCGGTCAGTTCATCACCAAATCGGGCTGGAGAAAAGTGAATGTAAATTGCACGAAGGCGTTCTTGATAGTGAAGATTAATTAAAGATTTTAAAGCAATTTTAAGTGCTGACATATTTGATAAGTCTGCTTCGATGCTGGGTTCTTCACCTTCGAGAGCAACAGTCAGCATCAAGATTAGATTGCGGGTGGGGGGCAAAGTCAATGGTGCATTGGGGTTAGTCGTTTGACTCAGATCGGGTTCGCTCAAATATCGTCCGGCTGAATCAGTAAATAATTCATTAGCATAGTCGCCAGCTCCACCTTCGTCCCAGAATACATCACCTTCGTTAGCGGCCGATCTCCAGTAGGTATCGTATTGCAAGAGATTTTGACAGATTTCCACCAATCCTTCACCAACAATCGTCAAATCGCCATCAGATTCGATCGCTTGTCTGGCTGCTTGGTTTAAGATTCCCAATAATGGTGACACTTCATCGCCAGCTAGATGTAGAAAGATGCGGGCTACGACAAATTGGGTTTTGCCTGTAAATTTATTAAATTGATCGCGTAAGCTCATAGAGGGAGTAGGGGATAGGGAATAGGGAATAGGAGATAGGGATAATTATTATTGCTAGCACCTATTCAATTTATTCTAAAACATGATTACGACAATTAAATATAGTGGAAGAAGGGGCTGTGGAAGATCTGACCTAGAGTTATCATGGTTATAATAAGAGATCGTCGATCGACATCAAATAGCTATGAGCACACTGGAGCGCGATCCACAGATCGAAGCAGTCATCTTTGACCTCGATGGCGTAATTACGAATACAGTCTACTTCCATTATCTCTCATGGCAGCGATTAGCTGATGAAGAGCAGATTCCATTCGATCGACAAACTCATGACAGGGGGATGTTGGGATTAAATCGGGAAGATGCGCTGTGTTATATTTTGGGCGATCGTCAGATCGATTCCAGCCAACAGCAACTATTCTTAAAGCGGAAAAACGATTATTATCTAGAACTAATTAACGAACTCAATGGCGAACATCTCCTGCCAGGTATCGAGAATCTATTAATAGAACTATACGCCGCTGGTGTCAAAATCGCCCTAGGCTCTTCGAGTAAAAATGCCGAATTAGTCTTAGAACGCTTAGGCATTAGACATTTCTTTAATTTCATAGCTGATGGTCATAGCGTACCGCGCCTCAAACCAGCTCCAGATGTTTTTCTCTATGCTGCTGAGTCAGTAGCAATCGATCCGGCTCATTGCTTGGTAGTCGAAGATGCGCCAGCAGGTGTCGCAGCGGGTTTAGCGGCGGGGATGTGGGTGTTAGGAGTCGGCCCTTACGACCGTTTGGCGCAAGCAGATTCGATTTTACCGACCTTGGCTGGGATTAGTTGGACTGATATTTTGGCAAAGCTCATGTCGCTGGCAAAAGAGCATCGACTGATTGATACTCCATGTACCTAAAGGTATAAAAATTCGGTATTTATTCAATATTAAAAAAAGTAATTCCCTCGGAAGACGATAAAAGATTAAGAAACTTTGAGAGATCGAAATAAGTCTATTGTTCTATTGAGATAATTAAAACAAGTAATTTAACGTAGAGGAGTAAGTTTTTTAAGCTATGAATCCGAACAAATACCAAATCAAATTTAAGAATATTCTTTTACTGTGTACCTTTTTGTGTACCGCCATTATTGCTAGTAGTGCAGCTTTTGCCAGCAACGAACCTGAAATAGTTGCAAACCAAGCGAATGAGAAATCTCTTCCCCTCCAGGCTGCTCCTAAAAAAGCTGCTCTCAAAAAAATTGCGCCAGGATTGACATTTACTCGACTATCAGCAAACTCCATTCGATCGAGCATACCTATTGCTAACCAGAACCAAATTGCCCAAGCCAGTGACGTTGCTGGTAACTGGGCAGAACCATTCATTAAAGTATTGGTAAACAAAGGAATTATTGCTGGATACCCCGATGGTACTTTTCGCCCAGACCAACCTGTCAACAGAGCTGAATTTGCGGCCTTATTAACCAAGGCTTTTGACCTAACCCCCACCAGAGAAGTAAGTACATTCCGCGATGTCCCCAAAAAGTTCTGGGGCGCAGGCGTAATTGACAAAGCCTACCGCGCTGGTTTTCTAGCGGGCTATCCCAACAAAACCTTTGGCCCGACTCAAAACATCTTGCGGATTGAATCTTTAGTATCTATCTCTAATGGTAGCAAATTGCAAGCTGATGGCTCGCCCTCTAAAGTTGACGAGCTGTTTACAGATGCAGCTCAGGTACCCCCCTTTGGTCGAAATGCCCTGATCGCAGCTACTCAGAAATGCGTCACCGTCAGTGTTTCCTATCCAGACGGTAAGACCTTCAACCCTAATGGCGTAGCTACTCGTGCCGATGTCGCCGCCTTTATTCACCAAGCTTTGGTCGCCTCTGGCAAGCTGACTGCACTGGGTGCCGATAGTCCCGCCCAAAAATACATTGTCAACTGTGCCGCCGCTGCACCAGTAGCCGCCACAATCACCGAACAGGATGTCTTGAGCCGTACTGCTGTCGGTACTGTACCAGGAATCGAAGCTCCTGCAGTCGTAAGCAAGCCAGTAAATCCACCAGTAGCTGGAGTCACTACACCTAGTGCTTTTGGGGCAAATGGGGGTACATTCTTTGTCGGTGCTGGCTACCAAGATCTCCTTTCACCCACTTCACTACTCGGTGTTGGTGGTACTAATACTAATGCTTTCGGTATAGGTGCTGGTTTTGGTCTCGGTAACAGTCGCGAGTTCGTCGGATTGGAAACATCCTACAGCACCAGCAGTAACGGTGGTGGGCCTAATGGTGGTAGTAGCCGTTTAGATCTATTTAGCCGTGGTGCTGTTAATTTCAAGCTGCACAAACAGTTTGGGGAGAACGTGGCGATCGCGGCTGGTTGGGAAAATGCCATTAGACACGGCTATGAGGCTGGCGACGGGACAGATAAACCTACTGTCTATGGCGTGGTGACAGGTGTTTTACCCGTTAGCGATACCAACAACTTCACCGCCTCTGTCGGCATTGGTAATGGTCGTTTCCGTCAAATTGCAGACATCTTCCAGCCTAATAATAATAATGACACGACCAGTATCTTTGGCAGTCTGGGCTTCCGTGTTTCTGAAAATATTGGTTTAGTTGCAGATTACAATGGTCGTAACTTTAGCGTTGGCTTACCGCTCTCGCTCAAATTGAGTGACAGTGTTGGTCTCCAGCTTACTCCAGCTATCTTAGATGTTGCGGGGGACAAAGTTGCTGGGGAATTAACCCGTTTCGGTATTGGCGGCGGCTTAGGCTTCCGTTTCTAAAATAGGGGGTAGGAAGGTTATTGGAATAAAGATTTAATTCCTCTAATCCCTAATTCCTAATTTAAGCAATACGGAATTAAGTTAGTTGAAAGTGAAGAATCATATACATCGAAAACTGTGTTTGTTATGAAAATTAAAAATATCTTATCAGTAGCGGCGATCGCGACAGCTCTTTTGCCCCTAGCTCCCGTTTATGCCTCGCCTCTGCCAGGGATATGTGATGCGCTGGGTAATGCATCCATTAGTGGTGATACTGCCATTGGCGGATCGGGAAATATTACTCAATCTGGAGCTGTTCGTACTGCTAGTTTTGCCCCAGCAATTCAATCTAAGGTTAATGCTGTAAGTGCTAATTTGACAGCATCCAGTTTGAGTGGCAGCCAATCTGTGGGCGGTAATACAGTCAACGTCGATCCTGCAGTAGCGCAGGTTGCTGTTGATGTTATTGGTTCTTCGGCTGGTTCCGATAATCCAGCGGTTAAGACCTTTACGGCTGCTTTGGGTGGCGGTGATGCGGCACAACAGCTCGCTAAATCGATGCAGGGTTTAAAACGTGGTGATGGTTCGATCGACGCAGTAGTGTTGACTAGTGCGGTTAGTTCTTACAATAACTATCTTAAGTACTCGATCGATAGCAGTCAAATCACTAAAAAGCCGGCTTCAGAACTAAATAGCTTTGTGGAAGGTTTACCAGCCGGACAAAAAGCGGCACAGGTTGTCTTGAGTAAGTTGACTGAAGCTGCTCGTTAAATAGTTGAAAGTTAAGTAGGGGCAATTTATGAATTGCCCCTACTTAACTTTTTGCGTACTCATTGCCCCCTGATTCCTACTTACTTAATACGCTGTATTCTGGTGGTTTGGAGAAATTTGACAGCATCCTTGAGGATGTTTTTGTTCCAGTTTTTGGCACGTAAATATTGAATATCTCTTAATTGCTTATCGGCGCGAATTGCTACTTCACCGAGCTGGAAAGCCTCGTCTTGTTTACCTTGATGATAGAGCGCGACTGCTAAACCAAACTGGATGTCTTGGACCATATCTGGCAGATTCAGAGCCTTACGCCATGACAAGATGGCATCCGATCGATTACCTAGTTCGTATTGTGCAAAAGCCTTCTGGCTATAGACCTTGCCCAATCTGGGGTGATTCATTGCAATCGCAAGATTGTTGTCTGAGACCGACCCGTCATAATCCCCAACTTCATACTTCACCCAACCACGACTACTATAGGCTTCGAGGAATCTTGGAGCGATCGCAATAGCGCGACTATAATCTGCTAATGCCCCCTGCTTATCTCTCAATCGATATTTAGCATTAGCACGATTATAGAAAGCGGCAACATACTGAGGATTAATCTTAATCGAACTATCATAGTCCTCTATTGCCTGTTGCCAGTCTCCCAGTTTGTATTTGGCAGTGCCTCGATTGTAGTAAGCTGCTGCAACTTTGGGGTTCATCATAATATTACGGTTGTAATCTTCGACCGCCCCTTTTTTATCTCCCAACTCAGACTTAGCATTGCCTCTAATATAGTACAAGCTATCTTTCTGGGGATTAATCGCGATCGCCATATTCATATCATTTAATATGCCTCGATAGTCGCCTTTGCGCTCTCTGGCTACAGCACTAGCAATCAGATCGTCCACTGGCTTCAACGTTGCTGCTACGGTAATTGGTGCTGCATATCCAGGTATTCCCATTTTTGCTGCCAGCTTAATAAAAGTATTAGCCGTTATTCCCAAATTAAATCCAGTTTTAATCCGCACATTGGGACTATCTGTCTGTTGTAGTTTAGTATTAATATCCCCTTGTCCGTGAATGGCGATCATTTCTCCTTTGCTATTCCAAACAGGACCACCACTATGACCTGGCAGGGTAAGATTATCATAGACCATTGAATAGCCTTTGAGCTGCAATTTGTTGCCGTTCCCAATCACCTTGCCTTGGACAAAAGTAAAAATGGGATCGACTATCGCCGTCGTGACTGGAAATCCTGAGACATAAATATTCTCCCCGCCTTCGATTCGATCGGAATTATCGATTAATTTGGCCACTCGATAGGTTTTATTACTGGTAAACTTAACCAGTGCCAGATCGACACTGTTAATAAAAGGCGTTACCTCAGTTACCTTGTACTCACTATCATCAGCAGTAACAATTTGACAGCCATTATTCCGAGTAGCATGAGCAGCAGTAAGAATAGTATAACTACTACCGCTTTTTTGAATAATTACCCCTGAACCTTGGTCACAGTCTTTGATTCTGACAGTAGTTTGTTTGGCAATTCTTTGAACTTCAACTGGGGAAAGAGCTGAAGCAGGCAAGACATAACTGAGTATGGAAGCAGAACCCAATAGCACAATGGGTAGCAAGCAATTATTCATATAAAAATCAACGGGAGATCCGCAACCTAGTGTCTGCACTTACGCCAGACTACGCTCATAAATCTTGTAAGCTGGGCAAGACATTGGCTCGCGTGGTTTTAAACTTCTACTACATCCTAACAAAAACATTGGTATTCTTACGGTTTGCACCTAAAAGTAAAGGGTCAATTCGTTATTACTCACATCTTGCACAGTTGTTAAGTTTGCGATTGTCCGACTTCGGGATACTTCAAGATTTCTCTGACTCGCATCAGAGTCAAACCGAGCTGATTTTTGCCAGTACCATCTTTGCCACAGCCCCAATAATAGTCATTGGGGGCATTTTCGACGATCTGTTCATCTCCAGTACTGAGCAAAATTTCGCGAATATCGAGGTGGATTTGAAATTTGCATAGCAATGCCCGAAACATGATTTCATCTTTGACTTGTTCCCAATCACTGCGCAGTGGAAAGGTGCGTTTTCTGCCTAATTTAGCAGCATCGTTGGGTGTCCGAATCGATCGAATTTGTTCTAGATACGGTGTCCCAACAAATTTCTGGGCTTGGAAATAATGTTCGGTGGTATACCACCACAATTTATCCATCACAAACCCATGCTTGGAAAAATTGGAGAAGCAACCATAGGGATGTTCTCCAGCGGTGTAGAAGTAAATTGTCACGGGAGAGGGGTGTAGGGAGTGAGGGGAGTGTGGGGTGTGGGGTGTGGGGGTGTGGGGTGTGGGGGTGTGGGTGTGGGGGTGTTGGGGTGTTTCTTACTCCGTTACTCCCCTACTCCGTTACTCCCCACCCTTTACCCTTTCCCCCTAAAACCCTATTCCCGTTCTGCTATCGGTGCTGGAGCCGCAACTGGTGTAACATTGAGCGTGATATTTTGTCCGTTCCGGCGAACTTGGACTTGGACGCTATTACCGATTTTAGTGGTTTCTACAACTTGCTGCACTTCGCTGGAATTTTGGACGGCTTTACCATTGACGCTTTGAATGATGTCTCCAGATTTCATTCCGGCTTTCGCTGCGGGTGAATTGCGAACGATGCGGGCGATGAGGGTACCTTTATCGACATCAATCTTAATATTGGCATTAGGATCGGTGTTAATTTGTTCCTTGATTTGGGGGGTGAGATTCACCATCTGAATCCCCAGGAAGGGGTGATCTACTTTACCTGTCGCAATCAGTTGACTGGCAATCCGTTGAGCGGTATTGATGGGAATAGCAAAGCCTAAACCCTGGGCACCGCGCAGGATAGCGGTATTCATGCCGATGACTTGTCCGCTAGCGTTGAGGAGGGGACCACCAGAATTACCTGGATGGATGGCTGCATCGGTTTGAATGTAGTTGACTCGTTTATCCGCCGCGCCAATTTCGGCACTAGTACGTCCGGTACCACTGACGATCCCAGCAGTAACAGTATTATCCAATCCTAACGGATTACCGATCGCGATCGCCCATTCGCCTGGTTTAATCAGATCGGAGTTACCAATTGAAATACTGGGCAGATTTTTCTCGGCAATTTCAATCACCGCAACATCAGTAACTCGATCGAGTCCTTTTACTTTACCTTCGATCGTCCGTCCATCTTTAAGCGTGACAGTAACTTTAGTTGCACCAGCGACAACATGAGCATTTGTCAAAATTTGCCCGTTATTATTGATAATAAAACCCGAACCCGTACCCTTTCTGACTTCGCGCTCTTCTGGTTGACCTCTTTGAGGCATCCGATTGCCAAAAAATCTCCGAAAGAAGGGATCTTCAGATCCATCTTCTGAGGCTTGAGAGTTAACGATGGTTTTGGAGGCATTGATTCTAACTACCGCTGGGCCGACTTTATCGACTACTTGGGTGATAAAGTTCGTATTCCCACTAGCCAAAATACTTCTACTATCTGCCACTGGCGAGTTAGCCGTAGCAGGCGATTCGAGAGTGGAGGGAAGCTGTTCTTTAGCGGCTAAGTAACCAAACGAACAACTAGCAATAGTACTCAATAATAGTAACGAGACATATTTACTACCTTGGCGCAATGTTTTGAGAGCAGTGTGCTGGGGCACTGTTGGAACAATGGGGTTGTCAGTTTCTACTTTAACTTCTAGCTGACGATCTATGGGTAAGTTTTTCTCTGGTTCTGACATACAACTCGCACCTATACAATTCTTTTAGCGATCTCAGCTAGCTGGCTTTGGTTCCTTGCCTTGAGCCGATCTCATTGCGCTTGACTAAATCTATTCTAAAGTTTAGCTACTACTTATGACGCAATGATGTCAAATTTGTTGCAAATTGAATGCAATACAATGAAAAATGTTGGTCAGAGCAGATTTGGCTGGCTATTTTCGATCGTACTTAGACAGATTGGCTAAAAAAGTCCTGCTGTCTCATACAAACGGCGTAGGACTGCGGCGATTTTGATAGTATATTGACCATCGGCTGACCATCTCCCATTTAATTGGCGCATCGTGGGAGCAATACCGCGCTTGACTAGTTCAAATCTGGGTGCAACGCAGTCTTGGACTAACAGATCGATACTAGCATAGGCTTTGAGTTGTTGAATGTGAGCGCGAATACCTAGCCGCAGATTGGGGAAATTTGCCCACTCTGTCTGTCGATTGCCCAAACTAGCAAAATTATTAAATTCGGGCAAGATGGCACCGCCAAAGGTCAGAAAGCGGGTTTCTAGACACATTTGGGCAAAAGCGAGATCGTGATTGACTCCTTCAGCTTTGGCTTCTTCGATGTAGATATCGGCAAGATTGGGGAATTTTTCCAGAGCATCAGGATTATTGGCGATGAGAAACTCATTGAGATGAGTTACGGTGGTATGTCCCAAGTTCATAATCCGATCGAATTCATCGGGACTGAAGAGGTGTTGGGAGCGGATATTATAAGTACGCCCAATTTCTGAGACGATCGAGATATTGAGATCGCGTAATTCGATCGCTTTGATGTAAACTACACCCCGATAGCGAATCCGTCGGATCTGGGGATTGAGTGCAAGATTGACACCCAATCGATCGGCAAGATCGATCGGAACATAGATATTGCCATCGATCGCAATTCCACGTTCGGGGGATGGTTCGTCGTTGACTTTGAGATGTACTGGTACGGTATGGTTGTTACTGGTAGCTTGTACCTGGACATCGCGACTCCAGGTTACTAAACCGTCAGCAATCCCGAGGGCAATTTCCCGCCAATAGGCTTGAATCATCTGTCGATCGTCACTGTCGATCTTAAATCCAATTTCCATCAGCAGCGAAGGAATTGTCAATCGTCTGCAAAAGGCTAAACTACCCGTACCTGTAGAAGTATCGGGTTTGGCTCCGCGACTGTGTAGATCGGGAACGCGGCTAGAAAAAGCCAGTAGCAACATCTGAGCGTGATTTTTGCGTTCGCCATTTTTGGCAATATAAAAAGTACTTACCCCTTTAGTTTGGGACTGCGCGTAAGCATCCGCATGAACGCCTAGAGCGATATCCCCTGGTTTTGCACGTTTATCGATCCAGTCAATGCTAATTCTAGGATTGTCGAAGTCAGGTACCGCGATCACTTCAAAGTTTCTGTTGCGAAGTTCTGGGACAATCGAATCGCGCAAAAATACCATTCCTTTGGCTTCATTTGGCGCACTACCGATCGTTTCTGGATCGGTAGCAGCACTTTCATACCCGCCGTAGATTGCACAGACAAAAATCCTTCCCATGAAAATTGTGCTCCTTGATAATTAATAGTAGAATATGTCAAATGCGAAGTATATGTATTAATATATGTATCTAAAACTTCTGAATATATAGTTAGGTACTAGTTGTAATTTAGCCATTAATTTTTAACACTACCGATCTAAATTCGGAGTTTGGTTTTTTATCGACCACTACATTGATAATAATTACGATCTCTTAACTGCTTTAAGATCGTAGCTTATCCCTTGCTTGCTCGCCTTGGGACATTTGGCTGTTTCCCTTGCTCATTCAGCTTTCCGGCTGAATTTAAACTGATTTTGTCGATCGCTATCGGCTATTTTGCTCGATCTAGCTCCCACACAAAGGAGTAGCCCCAATTTTCCCAAGGTTTGAGGTGCGTGGGGACTCTAGTGTAGACCAGTTGCAAAATCGGGTCGAATCTCTTAGGATAATTCTTGAGACTAAATATCAATAATCTAAATTCTCAATTAATTAGAGTTAGCAGCAATCGATGAATCAGCGCACTAAATTCAGTATTGGGATAACGGCAAGCATTTTAGGCTGTTTGGCTGTTGGGAACTATCGGCCGATCTCTCAATCTATTTCCAGCATTGTGAGTGGATCTCCGGCGATCGCGCAAGCTCAACCGCTCAAAATTATCTTCCCGACCCGATCTGGTACTACAGACTTAGAGAAAAAGGCTAAAGCTGTAACAAATTTTCTGAGTAAAGAATTGCAACAACCTGTAGAAGCTGTATTTGGTGATGATACCGCTGCGGTAGAAGCATTGCGGGCGAATCGGGCTGATGTAGCCTTTTTGAGCAGTCGCCCCGCACTCAAGGCGGAACAATTAGCTAACGCCCGTTTATATTTAGCGGAAGTTCGATCGACTTATTCGGGTGGACACACTTATAAATCAATTTTTGTAGTTCCCAAAAATAGTCCGTTCAAATCTGGCACAGATGAAGCCACTCTCAACCAACTTAAGGGTAAGAAAATAGTATTTACTTCTCCCACATCAGGATCGGGTTTTATTTTTCCTGTAGCTGAGTTGGTAGAGCATAAATTGGTAACAGATCGTGACAGATTAAATGGTTTCTTTGGACAAGTAACCTATGGTGGTGGCTACGAAAAAGCTCTTCAAGCTGTATTGAGAGGTCAAGCAGATGTGGCGGCAGTTTCGGAGTATACTCTAGGCTCTCCCTATATTACTCCTGCTGAAGCTAGTACTCTGCGGGTACTATATAGTATTTCTGGAGTACCTGCTCACGGAGTCGCGATCGATGATGATGTTCCTGTCGGTACGAGAAAGCAATTGATCGCCGCCATGCTGAAATTAAATCAGCCGGCAAATAATCAATTGCTAAAATCTCTCTATAACTCCACCGAGTTGGTTGAAGTAAATCACGATAAACACCTAAAACCAATTCGAGACGCACTCCAACGCGCAGGAATGAAACCATAGGAGTTGTTGGAATACGGTAAGCGCAAAGTGCTTACCGTATTGGGATTTGTTGGGAGTTGGGGGTTGGGAGCTAGAAAATGAGTTATCTTGCTGTCATTGGATATTCTCGATTAGTGGTTACGAGTTAATTTGAGTTCGGTAAAAATTAGGTGAGTAAAATTAATAGTGAGATCGGTGCGATCGGCTCTGAAGTAGGAAAAGTAGATCTAGCCCCAGCAATCGTTTGTCAAGAAGTAGTGAGTCAGGCAAAAATCTCTAATCGACCAATTTTAGATGGAGTCGATTGTGAGATTAAACGAGGTGAATTTGTGGCTATTCTGGGCTTGAATGGTGCGGGTAAATCTAGTTTGTTAAGATCGATCGCTGGATTATTACCACTGAGATCGGGAAATATTTTAGTTAATGATATCCCCGTTGCGCCTACTACCCTCAAACAGGCTCGTCAACACCTGGCGATGTTATTTCAGGGTGGAGGCTTAATTCCCCAACTGTGCGCCCTTGACAACGTTCTCTGCGGGAAATTAGGCGCGTATTCGGGGTGGGAAACCTTAAAGGGATTTCCGGCAAGCGAACGGCGCACCGCGATCGAATTACTCGATCGGTTGGGGATGCGAGAGTTTGCCAATCAACCAACACGTCAACTCAGTGGAGGACAACAACAACGAGTTGCAATTGCCAGAGCCTTAATTCGATCGCCGCAAATTTTACTCGCTGATGAACCAGTTACTGGTTTAGATATTATCGCCATTCAACAGGTGATGCAAACTTTAGCCCGTCTACATCAAGAGGGGATGACGATTGTAACTGTTTTACACGATTTAACTCTCGCTAGTACTTACGCCCAAACTGCGATTGTTGTCGATCGCGGTCGAGTGGTTTATCATGGTAACAGTCAAAATCTGGGTACAGAGTTCGATCGACTAGTCAAAAGTTAGATACTCCTTTCTCATTATAAAACTTAGATACTTAGAGTAAGTTGTGAATGGTGAATGGACAAATGGTGAATGATCAATTACAATCGTCTATTCCTTGGGCGGAAAGGGAGTAAGTAGGCATCGTTAAATATAACTTTATTCTCAGAACATTAATTTTCCTGGCGGTTATCGGTGTCTATGGTTGGGCATGGAATGCTCTAAAGATCGATATTCAATCTTTAAAAGATAGTGGTGGTTATATCACCGATTTTATTTCTCGCTTGTTTCCGCCAGATCTATCGATTCTCGATGTTGCTTGGGCAAAATTATTAGAAACCATTCAAATGTCTTTGTGGGGAACGACAATTGGGGCGATTATTTCATTACCAATTGCCGTATTGTCTGCTAATAATTTGGCTCCTTGGTGGGTACGCGGGGGTGCTAACTTCTTCCAAAATGCCGTTCGATCGATTCCGTCAATTATCCTCGGCTTAATCTTTGTTGCGGCGACAGGCTTGGGCGCACCTGCGGGAACGCTCGCGCTAGGAATTTATACCATCGGCTATCTCGGAAAATTTTATCAAACGGCAATCGAGTCTGTCGATCGTTATTCATTAGAAGCTTTACAAGTCAGTGGTGCTTCTTGGTTCCAAATCGCCCAATATGGAGTTATCCCTCAAGTTTTACCTCTACTGTGGGGTTATACCCTCTATATGTTTGAATATAATATTCGCGCTGCCTCCGTTTTAGGAGTCGTCGGCGCGGGGGGAATTGGCTTTGAATTAGTCAATTATATTCGCGGATTTGAATACAATAAAGCGACTACGATGATGTTAGTCTTATTAGTAGTAGTAACTTCGATCGATATCGCTAGCAGTCAATTACGCCGTCACTTAGAACAGAAGTAGGCATTTATTTAAGTTTTAGCTGTTTGGAGTCGTTGGCGTAGCCTACCGGAGGTAATCGAGTTCAGTCAATACTTCCCGACTATGAGCTGTAGGATTGACATCGGTAAATGTTGCGCGTAAAACTCCTTGCGGATCGATGATAAAACTATGACGCATGGAATAAATCCCCATCCAAGAACCATAGGCTTTACTAACCTCGCCGTCAGTGTCGGCTAAGAGGGGAAATTTTAGCCCTTCTGAATCACAAAATTCAGCATGAGAATCGATCGAATCCGCACTCACCCCCACAATCTCAGTGTGGCGTTGCTGGTATTTACCGATATCCTGTTGAAATCTCCGCGCTTCTAAGGTACAACCGGATGTGAAATCTTTAGGATAAAAATATAAAACTAGCCATTTACCCGCATAATCAGCTAGCGAAACTTTTCCCGTTCCAGTATTGGTTGGTAATGTAAATGCTGGTGCTGGCAGATCGATCGTTGGTAATATTCCACCCATCGCCTGTGCTGTTGGGACAAAATTACACCACGAAATTACACTCAAAGAAATTGCTAATAGACTAGTGAAAAAATAACGTCGAAACATAAAAAAGGCTTTAGGCTTTAGGTATTAGGCTTTAGATGTTAGGCTTTAGGCTTTAGGTTTTCGGGTACTTGTGTCCTGCTAATTCCCTAACACCTAATACCTAACACCTAACACCTACTTAGATTGATAGTAAATTTTAGTCCCAGTATTAGTGACAAAATGACAGTTCTCCTTCGCATCCCAGAAGGCTGCCCAGATGGAACGATCGGATTTATGATAGTGACTGCCTAAAACTGGTTTAATCGCCTCTGTCGCCTCTAGGAGGTGATAGTGAGGGATAGTTAAGAAGATATGGTGAGCGACGTGGGTACCGATATTATGATGAATATCATCGATGAACCCGTAACTATGATCGATCGTCGAAATTGCACCTTTGAGGAAATACCAATCTTTACCGCGATACCAAGGTAAATCGTCGTCGGTGTGGTGGAGGAAAGTTACTAAATCCAACCAGACAACAAATCCGAGATAAGGCACTAGGTAAAATTTCACCAGCCATAACCAACCCCAGGTAAATGTACCCGCGGCGACTAAAGCTACCATCACCGCACAACAAATGGTACTAGTAATGACATCCCACTTTTCGGAAGCGCGAAATAGGGGACTTGCTGGATGGAAATGAGAACCACCTGGACGTTCGGGAGAACGACGGAATAAGTATAAGGGATAAGCTAATAGTAAAGTCAGGTCGAACCGGAGAAACTTCTCCCACCACTGCATCTCATCATATTTCCCTTCACTGACAGGATACCAACTTTCATCAGTTTCGATATTGCCTGTATTGTGGTGATGCGTCCGGTGACTGATCCGCCAACCATGATATGGTACGAGGATGAACGAGTGAGAAATATGTCCGACTAAGTTATTGAGCCACTTATAGCGGGAGAATGAACCATGACCGCAATCGTGTCCGATTACAAATAATGCCCAAAACATTGTCGCTTGCATGAACCAGAAGATTGGGTAAAACCACCAAGAATCTAGTGTGGCGGCGATCGCGTATAATCCAGTTACAATAACGACATCGCGGAAGAAATAAGATAATGACTTCCAAGTAGAAGACTCAAAACAATGCTTGGGGATTGCAGCGCGAACATCTTGGATGGTGAAGGGGAGCCTTTCTCGCTCGAATGAAGATGGGTTGTGGTTGGCTGGTTCGACTAAATTAGCTTGCACGTATTTTTTAAATTTACCTGATAATAGACCAACCGCATTGTTACACTCCGACATAATTTTCGCAACCGAGCGGTGGGGGTTGGGGAGTTGGGGAGTGTGGGAACGATGGGAGGATGGGAGGATGGGGAGGAAAGAGCTAGGATGCTTGTGCCCCATACCCCCTCCCCTTTTTCCCTGAGACCAACTAGTACTGGGCTGTGCAAGTTATGGGACTATTCCCGAATCCCGAACCCCGAACTTCATCTGAATAGTCTCTCTATGTTACATCCCGACAAGTTGGCTAGACTTCATTTTTGATGGGCTTACCCCCAACCCCCTTGTAATGGGGGCTTTCCGACTCCATCCCCTTTCCAAGGGGTGGGCTGGGGTGGGGTAAAAATCTACGCATCGACTAATAATCCGAGCAGAGAATTGACTTTTTGGAGTAGCTCGGAGGTGGCGAAACCTTTGTTGAGATAGTCGGTAGCTCCCAAGCGACGAGCTTCTTTGCCCCATTCTTCTGAAGATCGAGACGAGACGACGAGGATCGGGATATCGATCTTGGCTTGGCGGGCGCGAGCGATCAATGTAAACCCATCCATATTGGGCATCTCTACATCGGTAATCATCAGATCGGGTTGGGGATTATTTTGGAGCCAATTGAGGGCTTCTAGTCCATCGTTGCAGGTATGGGTGACAAATCCGTAGGTATTGAGACTAGCTTCCAACCGTCGGCGGATCATGACGGCATCATCATCGATCAGAATGGTGGGTGTAGACGATCGAGCGGCTTCCTCTGTGTCTGCTAGGGTGGCTAGTTCATCGACAGCAGCAGTTGCGGACTGAGTGGCAGTACTGGTAATCATCGCTGACAGCGCGATCGGATCGAGGATCGAAATCAACTTACCATCTGGTTGAAGGCTGACACCGAGCAATCCAGTTGGAGCAATTAGGGGACTGGGGAGGGGATTAATTAATAGTTTAACTTGTCCTAATAAATCGTCCGCGATCGACCAAATTTCGGGAGTATCTTCTGCTTGCTGAGTCCGAATACATACGGCTGTATCGGGGAAGGAACGGTGGGACGAATTACCAGCAGCGAAGTTACCAGCTTGCCAATAATCGTTCAGATCGAAACCAGATATTTCTCCTCTGGGATTGGTGAGTAACCAAGTACACATCCCTGCCGTTTTCTCGCTCGATTCGATCGTTGTCATTGAGCTGAGAAGTGCAGTTTCGAGGACATTATCGGTTGGGAGTGCGATGACACGATCGCCGACTTGAAACAAGACACAGGGTAGCAGTAGTTGCGGTGCGGGAACTTCGATCGAGAATTTGCTACCTCGTCCAGGGTAGGTTTCTAGGCTCAATTTACCGCCAATACTGGCAATTTGGGAGACAACTACATCCATCCCAACACCACGTCCAGACACCTCAGTGACGACGCTATTAGAGCTAAATCCTGGTTGACACAAGACAGCTAAAAGTTCGGCACTGGTGCTAGTTCGATCGAGCGCGAAGCCTTTGGATTTAGCCATCTGGTGAATGAGATCTGCATCGATACCACTGCCATCATCTTCGATCGTTAAGCGATAGAGATTGCCTTGCTGTTGGAGGGCGATGTGAATTTTACCGTTGGGTGATTTGCCTGCATCTAACCTTTGTTCGATGGATTCCAATCCATGATCGTAAGCATTTCTGAGCAGGTGAAGTAAAGCTGGTTCGAGTTGTTGGACGATGCCAGCATCGAGTTCGATCTGTTCGTTCTCGATCGTCAGTTCGGCTGGTTTACCATAGCGGTTAGTAAGATCGCGTAAGATTGCTTTAGATCTCAACGTTAGGTTCCGAAATGGGACCAATCGACTGGTTTCAATGCCGTCTTTGAGTTGTAAGATACTTCGATCGAGTGCATCCAACCGGATCGAGTTTTGATAGGTTGAAGTTTCGATTTCTTGTCCTAATTCTGACAGCCGGAGGATGTTTTCCAACAAACGGTTAATCGTTGAGTAGCCTTGACGATAACGTTCGAGGGTGACATTGCTCGTTGAGTCTTGTTGCTCGTCGCTAAGGTTGCGAAGTAATGCGTAGTCATCTTGCAGTTGACGCAGCCGAGTTACGAATTGGGAATTCTCACGGGT
>NZ_JANOJV010000261.1:0-2821 GCF_031418915.1 Chamaesiphon sp. VAR_48_metabat_135_sub
ACGGCGACAAGCTGGCTGAAGCGACCCAATCGAGGATTAAATGCTTCTGCTCCTGTCGATCTGCTCGATACGGACGCAGGGACAGAGCAGGTGCTGAAATTACTCGATCAAATTGAATATGGAGTGTACAGTTGAGTCTCAGTTTACGCACCAATTGATTTTCAATACCTACGTAAATCCTGCCGAAAATTAGCCCATCAAAAGAAGTCTGCAATCGTTCTTTTGAACATTTACAGACTTCTTTGTCGTTAGACTATTGCTCCACTATCGATCGCCAAAAAGCTAAAATATAGCCCAAAACTTGGAAATTTAATTGGCAGGATCGGGATCTTTTGGTGCTTCCGCTTTCGCAACTTTGGCAGCTTTACCAGCCTCAGCCTTAGCCGTCTTAGCCGCCTCTGTAACCTTAACCGCTTCAACTTGGGTAGCAGCAGCTTCATCTCGATTTATGACAACTGCTTCAGGCATATACTTGGGGTGATAAGGAATCAATCCAGTACTAGCAAACGCTTGAGTAGCCTCGCGCAACCACTTAGCCAGACGACGCTTGGAAGAAAAGGGAATCCACTCAGAATCAATCGCCGCTCCAAACGGAATATATTCACTCAAAATCTTGTTTTTGTCCTCTGGAGCGACGATCATCTCAGGAAAGAAAATCGACTGAAACCCATATTTGTCAAGCACTGCCTGAACTCGCCCATCTGGATCGAACCCTCGATCCCACCGGATATTAGTTGGCGCACCCAGATTTTTCACCAAGACGTGAGGGATTTTGCCATTAAAACGTTCGACTGACTCGATAAACAGATCGAGTGATTCGGGAGTGCCGTTAGTAATAAAATAGTAAACTATATCGATCGTATTGTCAGGATCTGCCAGCATTCCCACCACATCATTCTGGTCGATCCAGCGGTTGAGGTAAGCAGCCACCTGAGAAGGCAGTACAATTAGGACATCCTGTGTTCTCGCAAGATCGAAGATTCGATCAGCTTTAAAGTAATCATTAGCATTACCACTAAAAACAATCTGTTCTGTCAATGTTGCCACAGCATTTCGATCGCCATCTGGAGCATCGTAAATGCTGGGAATCAACTTAACATCCTTTAACCCTGCCTCTTGGCGAAATCCTTGATACAGATCCTTTCTGTAAGTCAAACCCACATTGGGCGTGGACGCATCGGCATCGATCAGAAAAAATGGATGATTTGCAGCAGTTAGTTGCTCGGCAATCGTTAATCCCGCGATTGTCTTCCCCAACCCACCTTTCTCGCTACCGACGATTCCAATCGTCGTCCTCAACTTCGTCACCATTGGAGCGAAAGGATCTGCGATCTTGTTAGTTGTTGTTTGTTCCGAACTCATCTCTATATCCTTAGTTTACTTACTTAGTTTTGGTAGTTTTGGCTTTAATCTTTGGCTGTGGCATTAGATATTTCCACATACAATAGACATCCGCCATCCTCGACTGATATTCATCAGGCACATCGAGAGTTGGCAAATTAAAGACACTACTATTGAAAATGACATACTTATGCTTGTACTGAGGATTAGGCGTTAACTTACCCGCAAAATACTCAATTAGTTCTGCCTGCAACACATCTCCTCCCCCACCAGCCAACATTAGCTCATCGATCCGATCTGGAAGTTGCTCGTTCAACCAGTTGAAAATAGAATTGCAGTAATTATCATGAGTCAGTTCAATTTCTCGAACTAGAGCTTGTAATTCACTAGCTCTCAACTCTGCTACGGTGTTTCGTAAAATTGGTTCAAGATAAAGTGTATCCTTCTGTTTGAGCCAATAATTAGCGATCGCTGAAGAGAGATTAGGCAAATCGTAGTTGTAAGTTACTGCTTGAACTGCCTTCACCCAATGGTTGAAGCCCAAATCCGAAGTCCCCATCCCTGTTAGTTGATGAGATTCAGTCGCATAGAAACTTAAATTCCGATGTCCCGCCATTAAAATAATGGCAGTGCCAAAACTTTCCCGATTATTGACTTGCAATAAGTGAACAATGCCAGTTCCTTCAGCATAAAAATTGCACTCAACTAACTGGACGCTAAATACACCAATGGGCGTATCAAAATCAGTGAGCGCGACGATTAAAGCGGCTTTGATTCGCTCCCGATCTCGAAACTCCCCAGGCGGTAACAAACAACCTAAACTCAGATCGAAGCTGGTGCCTAGATTGAGGCGTTGAGCCATAATTGACACCATGCCTAAAATCTTATAAACGATCGTTTCTGACTTGAGCGGCTTGAGTGGTTGAGTTGCGCCCAGTCGGGTTGCTAATTTGCCAACTGCATAGTATTCATCATCAATACCTACAAACGATCTCATCGATAGATCGCCAGTTTGTTGTCGATAGCGATCGAGTGTTTCACTGCGTTGTTCGATCGTGGCAGAGGGCATCACGATTGTGACTAGCTCCTCACCACTCGATCCAATACATTTAAAAGAACTCGCACCATCGTCACAACCTAGATATAATTTCTGCTTTCTCCTTGCCATAAGTGTTATTTGCCATTCGTGCCATTAAGAAAATCTGCTACCGATCGTGAAACTTTCAAAGATCCGATCGTCATTGGTTCCCTACCATCTTTGTTGTTTGCGGCGGATAGATCGGCAGTTATGGAATGCTTGACTGGTTCGGTAGTAGCTGGTTGAACTGGAGAAATTGACGGCAAAGTAACTACAGATCGCTCTTGAGGTACGATCGCTGAAGGTGAAGATCCCAAGGCTAAACCACATCTGCTTAAAAACTCATTCGGTAGAATAATCCCGCGATCGATCCGCTGAAAGTTAAGTACTCGATTAATTTGA
>NZ_JANOJV010000262.1:0-7595 GCF_031418915.1 Chamaesiphon sp. VAR_48_metabat_135_sub
TATTCCTCGCCACTGTCGTCCAGACGCAAGGCTCTACCTACCGTAAAACTGGAGCCAGAATGTTAATTGCAGGTAGCGGTGAAATTGCGGGGATGGTCAGCGGTGGCTGTCTCGAACAGGATATCTTGTGCCATGTGCAGCAACAAACTCCGCCTTATCAGCCCTTTGTGATTACCTATGACACTACTACGGAGGGGGATCTACTATGGGGTTTTGGGATCGGCTGTGATGGTGTGGTGTCGGTTTTGGTTGAGCATTTAGTCGTTCGCGTTGGCGTAGCCTCTGCCTGCGCAGAAGCGTCTCTGGAAGAGAATCGATCTCACAATCCACTCACCTTTATTGCTGAATGTTTCGATCGCGAACAATCGGGCGTTGTGGTGACAGTATTTCAAGTGACGGGTAGCTCATCAGTCCCAATTGGCGCGAGATTGATGCTGCATTCAGATGGTGAAATTGTCAGCAATATCGAAGATGTTGAATTATCTACACAGATCGCCGCCGATGCCCAAATTGCATTGCAGCAGCAAACTACTATCCATCGTCAATATTGCCTACAGCTAGGACAAGCAGATGTCTCGATCGAAGTTATTCAACCGGTACCCCATTTGACGATCTTTGGTGCAGGGCGCGATGTTTTGCCCCTCGCTCAGTTTGCAAAAGCCTTGGGCTGGCAACTGACGATTGTGGATTGTCGATCGCTAGAAACCACATCAGATCGCTTTCCGATGGTCGATCGAATTATCCTGGCACGCCGAGAGACAATCGATCTTCAAGTTAAAATCAGCCCACAGACAATTGCTGTGGTGATGACTCACAATTATCTCGACGATTTGGAAATTTTGCGGAGCCTATTAGCTACTCCCTCCCGATATATTGGCTTACTCGGAGCGCGTCAACGCACGGCTAAACTGCTCCAAGATTTAGTTATTACGCCCGAACAATCTCAGCGGCTAAACGCACCAATCGGTCTAGATATTGGCGCGGAAACACCAGAAGAAATTGCGATCGCCATCATTGCCGAAATTCAGGCGGTGATTACCGATCGTCCTGCGGGTTTCTTGAAACAGCGGTAAGCTTCGATCCATTTACCATTTAATTTAGATCGGGATACCTTTTGTTCATGATCCAGGTGGTGGTAGGATTTCAATCCCATATGTGATAACTTATGCAGATCGATTCCCACAATAGTCAGATTGCTGCTGTCATCCTCGCCGCAGGTGCCTCCACTCGGATGGGCACACCCAAACAATTATTGGAATGGCAAGGAAGAAGTTTATTGCGATCGATTACTGAGACAGCGATCGCTGCTGATTGCGATCCAATTATCATTGTATTGGGTGCATCTAGCGATCGAATGCAGGCTGAAATCATCGATTTACCAGTGCAAATAGTCAATAATCCTGAATGGCAAACGGGGATGGGATCGTCAATCCGCACGGGTATTCAAGCATTACTCGATCGGAATATGGATGTGAACGCTGCTATTCTGCTGCTGTGCGATCAACCATTTGTGTCAGTACAAATAATTCGGCAACTGCGATCGATCTATGCCACGACTCATCAATCGATCGTTGCGTCAAGCTATCGAAATACAATCGGCGTTCCGGCTTTATTCGATCGACAGCTATTTCCAGAACTGCTGAAATTAGATTGCGCCGAAGGTGCCAAAAGAGTAATTAAAAATCACCCAAATGCCACCGCAACTATTGATTTTCCGCAAGGATCGATCGATATTGATACGCCTAAAGATTATCAGCAGATATTAAGTAATTTACCCATGTCCGCAGGGTAAAATGTTTACAAAAAATGCGGCCGCGCAAAAATAAGTACTAGTACTAAGCTGCGCAAGTTACGAAAGTATTCCCGAATCCCGAATCCCGATTTTTATCTGAATAGTCTCTTTGTTTACACCGTTAAATACTAGACTTTGATAGTGGAAAACGGCAATTGAGCAACACTTAAATTAGTTAGAGACTTAGAGATGATCCCTTGCTGGAAAATATACACAACCACGATCGATAGCAGCGATATGCTAACAATGCTCCCACTGCGGCGATCTAAACGGTGATTTGGTATATCTAAGAATAACGGGGATGTATATCCTACTATCATGCAATCTTATGCTGAGAAATTGCCGAGGTTGGAATGAGGAACTTCGATCGAGCGTTGCTTTGGATCGATCGACTGAGATATAGCAATCTCTGTGCAGAAACCCGACTTCTTGAACTCGACTTTTGCCATTTACGAGTTTGCTTCGTTTGGGCGGCAGTAAGAGTTCAATAAATTTGGCTGATATTAAACCTGACTGTTCCTGTTTGGCGATTCGCCAGCGGCGACGCTACGCGAACGGGTTTAATCCCAAATCTTTGCACTGTAATCAGTTGAGAGATTTGCTCTCGACCGCCTAGCGGCGCGAAAGCTTTGATAACAAGTAAGTCAGAGCAGCCATTTGAGACTCTCTTGGAAGAGAGTCTCAAATGGCAAAAGTCGAGAAAGTCTGGTTTTAGTAGCACTAGTTTTATTGCTTAAACTTTTGTGCCGGTCGACAAGATCGAATCGTATCGCACTATACAGTTATTGGGGAGTGAAAAAGTGGATTTATAGAAGATAACAAAATAGTTGTCTAATCTGGTGTGAAGATATGGAAATAGACAGTTATCAGCCTGGTGAGTTTTACGATGAATTGTTTTTACCTGATGGTAAACCTCGATCGATTGCGACGACACTAATTGACAAAATTGGAAGCCTTTCTCTCTCTGAGCTACGGCAACATCAGAACTTAGCCCAAAGTACCTTATTCAAGACAGGCGTGACTTTCAACGTCTATAGTGACGATCGAGGTACCGAGAAGATTCTCCCCTTTGATATTATTCCGCGCACGATTTGCGATCGAGAGTGGCAATTATTAGAGCGGGGTTTAAAGCAGCGAATTCATGCTCTCAATCTATTTTTAAGTGACATCTACGGCAAGCAGCAGATTATTCTCGATGGGGTAATTCCCCAAGATGTGGTTTACTCAGCGACGGGATTTCTCAAGCCTTGTATGGGCTTACAGCCACCCCAGGGAATCTGGTGTCATATCACGGGTACGGACTTGGTACGCGACAAAGATGGGAGTTGGTATGTATTGGAGGACAATCTTAGATGTCCATCTGGGGTTTCCTATGTACTAGAGGGTAGGCGGGTAATGAAGTCTACCTTTCCGCGTCTATTTGAGAAGATGCAGATTCTGCCTGTGGAAGATTATCCCAGTCGGTTGCTGGAAACTTTGCTATATCTGGCTCCAGACTCGATTCCCTACCCTACTGTAGTGGTATTGACTCCAGGTATTTATAATTCCGCTTATTTCGAGCATTCCTTCCTAGCTCGACAAATGGGTGTGCAGTTAGTTGAGTCGCGAGATTTGACGATCTCCGATGGGTTTTTAAAAATGCGAACCACCAAAGGCTTGCAGCAGGTAGATGTAATCTATCGACGCATCGATGATGAGTTTATCGATCCTTTGACTTTTCGGGCTGATTCGATGCTGGGAGTACCTGGCTTGATGGATGTCTATCGGGCTGGGCGAGTCGCGATCGCTAACGCTCCAGGTACGGGGGTAGCCGATGATAAAGTGGTGTATGCTTACATGCCTGCGATCGTCAAATACTATCTGGATGAAGAGCAAATTATCCCCAATGTGCCGACATATCAATGTTGGGAACCAAAGCAACGCCAGTATGTACTGGAGAATTTAGATAAATTAGTCGTCAAGGCCGCCGCCGAATCGGGAGGTTATGGGATGTTAATTGGGACGAAATCAACGGCGGAGGAGCGAAGCGAATTTGCAGCCAAGATTACGGCAGATCCGCGTAATTATATCGCCCAGCCGACGCTGTGTTTATCGCGGGTACCAACGTTGCTCCCAGATGGTATCGATGGGAGACATGTGGATTTGCGCCCGTATATTCTCAATGGGCGGGATATTTATATCAATCCAGGTGGGTTGACGCGGGTAGCGTTGAAGGAGGGTTCGCTGGTGGTGAATTCTTCTCAGGGTGGCGGTACTAAGGATACTTGGGTGGTGAGGTAGAACGCTTCTTCAGAGATTGCCTTAAGGATTTGAGTATTGACATTGTGTATACAAAAATCTAAAATAAGGAGATGTCAAGCGATCTCACCAAACCACGATTACTCTCGGATTCAGACAACCTTAGCTCGTTTACCAGCACCAATCAAGAAATGAATGATTGGCTGCAAAAACACTCCTGGAATAACCAAAGTAGTGGTGCTTCCAAGACATATATCACCGCCACTAGAGAAGGTCAGATTGTCGGATACTATAGCATTGCTGCTGGTGCGGTTGCTCGTCAAAGTGCAATCCGATCCTTACGACACAATGCTCCAGATCCGATTCCTGTGGGCATAATTGGCAGATTGGCGGTAGATAAAGAATGGAGCAATCGAGGCATCGGAGCGGGGCTGTTAAAAGATGCTGTGTTGCGGATTGCGGGAGCGGCACAAATCATTGGTATTCGGGCGATTATCGTCCACAGCTTGCCCGAAGCTCTAGGTTTTTATACTAGATTTGGATTTCAAGAGTCCAAGCTCGAACCGTTGCTATTGATATATCCACTCGAAAAAATTTCAGCACTGTTAAATTAATAAAAATTATGACTACCAACAAAATCAAGCAGCCAGAGCGGCGCAGCGGCACGATTAACCTGCGAGTAGGCGAAGTGCAAAAAGAGGCGATCGATCGAGCTGCGGCGATTCAGGGCAAGAGTCGGACAGAATTTATCCTTGATGCTGCTTATACTGAGGCAACTAGTTTTTTACTCGATCGCAAATTCTTTTTAGTCGATGATACAACATTTGAGGCATTTGAAAGACAGCTAGAAGCTGCACCAGATCCTCAACAATTGAAAGCATTGAAAGCTTTGTTAGAACGTCCTGCCCCCTGGGATTAGATCGGGTGTAGTATTTTCTAATGTCTTTTCAAGAAAGGTGTGGCTACGGTAATGTTATCGATTTACACACCTTATTATTTCTATTCTTTTATCTAAGGAACCCATTTCAAAAAACATCGACTGCCATGTTGTTCTGTAATTTCTGCACCTAAGTGATGATAAAAACTCAGCCCCCGAATATTGCGAGCATCAGCATTCCACGCCAGATGACTACATTCATTTTTCTTCGCAATTTCCGCCAATCGATCCATCAACACTTTACCAGTACCCTGACTTCTGATGTTTTCATCTACATATAGATCGTCAAGCCAGATACTTGGTTGTCCAGCAAATGATGAATATCTAAATCCATATAAAGCAAAGCCAACTTCACTATCTAAAGATTCTGCAAATAAAACATAAGCAAATGGAATTGATCCAAAAAGTGTTTTGATTACTTTTTCCTCAGATACTCGCAACACTCCGGAAAAAGTACCAATATGTCTGTCAAACTCAGATTTCTTTTGAATAAACGAGACAATTAGTGAAACATCATCAGGAGTAGCAGATCTAACTTTCATCGATTGAATATAAATATAAATACTTTAAAATTAAAAATGGCAGAATTAATCGAACTTGAAACAGAGCGACTCCGGTTGCGCCAATGGATTGAATCAGATCGAGAACCTTTTGCTCAACTCAACGCCGATCCGCGAGTGATGGAATTTTTTCCTAGTATATTAGATCGAGCCGCTAGTGACGCAATGATCGATCGCGCTCAGACAAAAATAGCCGAACGCGGTTGGGGTTTATGGGCAGTAGAATTCAAACAGGATCGACAATTTATCGGTTTTGTCGGGTTACATATCCCAACCAAAAAGTTACCATTTTCGCCCTGTGTCGAAATCGGCTGGCGATTGGCGTTTGAATATTGGGGTAAACGTTGCGCAACAGAAGCGGCTCAAGCTGCGTTGAAAGTTGGATTCGATCGACTGAAGTTACCAGAGATCGTATCATTTACCGCGATCGATAATCATAGATCTAGTGCAGTCATGGAACGATTAGGGATGAATCGTGAAGCTGAAACATTCGAGCATCCTAGCCTTCCCGTAGGGCATCCACTCAGAGAACATTGTCTCTATCGATTATCAAGGAAAAAGTGGCGATCGAATCTCTGAACTATGATTTGTCAGATTAATAAAGAAACTAAGATTATCCTATAGCATCCAATCATAGTCCATCAGTAAATCATTCTAATCACAGTTCAGATAATATTGACTTATGGTTACTTTACCCGATCGATTATTCATGTCCGCGACCGAATATCTAGACTGGGAACCTACGCAGGAAGATCGTTATGAGTATTGGGATGGTGAAGTAGTCGCGATGAGCGGCGGTACTCGCAATCACAATCGCATTTCAGGAAATTGGTTTAAGCTGCTAGATGATGCTTTGCTAAACCGTGATTGTGACGTGTATATTGCTGATGTCAAAGTTCAAGTAGAGCCAGGGCGAAAGTATTTTTATCCCGATGTGGTGGTGACTTGCGATAAAGGCGATGATGATGCTCAGATTGTCCAGTTTCCCTGTCTAATTATTGAAGTATTATCACCTTCGACAGAAGCGATCGACAGAGGTGCAAAGTTTGCGAGATATCGTCAATTTCAATCGTCACAGGAATATGTGTTAGTTCAAGTCGATCGTCCAAAAGTGGAAGTATTTCGACGCAATGAGCATAATCAATGGGTGTTGTCTGAATACGATTTGGACGATCGTTTATTACTAGAATCAATTGGGGTAGAGATTGCGATCGCGGATTTATATCGTCAGGTACAATTTGAGAGCAGTAATTTAAGTTGAAATAATCCCTAAAACCTAACACCTAAAACCTAAAGCCTTCATCCTATGCTAAGTCGCGTTGCTAACTCAATCTATTGGCTCAATCGCTATATCGAAAGAGCAGAAAACATCGCCAGATTTGTCGATGTCAACCTCAATTTACTCCTCGATAGTGCCGTCGTTGACGACCAACAATGGGAACCACTGGTATTAACTACTGGAGATTTAGAAATATTTCGCAGTCGCTATGGCGTGGCTACTGCTGAGAACGTCGTGCGGTTTCTGACTTATGATGAAAAGTATCATAACTCAATTTTATCCTGCCTCCAATCTGCACGAGAAAATGCTCGATCGATCCGTGAAGTAATCTCCTCAGAAATGTGGGAACAGGTGAATAGTTTCTACTTTATGGTAAAAGAAGCAGCCGAAGCAGATCCGCAACCGGAATTACCGAGCTTTTTTGAAGCAGTGAAAATGGCTAGTCACCAATTTGCAGGAGTGATGGCGGCTACGATGTCTCATAATGAGGCTTGGCATTTTGGACGGATGGGCAGATCGATCGAACGAGCTGATAAAACAGCGCGAATTTTGGATGTAAAATATTTTATAGTGCTACCTGGCGGAGTCGGATCGCCACTGGATGAATTGCAGTGGATTGCGTTATTAAAATCTGTTAGTGCTTATGAAATGTATCGCAAAACCTGTCACCGAATTAGTCCGCCAGATATCGCCAAGTTTTTGATATTCGATCGAGAATTCCCCAGATCGATCCAGCACTCTCTCCGCTCGGCTGAAAAATCTTTACATCTAATTAGTGGTAATAATCAT
>NZ_JANOJV010000263.1:0-2159 GCF_031418915.1 Chamaesiphon sp. VAR_48_metabat_135_sub
ATTGCTGAAATAACGATCGTGTCTAATCTCCCATCGCTCCGCATTGGTCAACATCTTGCCCGTCACCCGATCGTTCAAGGTGCAATGGCGGTGAGGGTATCTGGGGCTAATTTAGCAGGTGCAGTGGCGAATGCAGGTGGCTTAGGCTTGATTTCTAGTTTTGGGATTGGGCTGAATTCCCCTTATTTTGATACCAAACCGAAGCGATTTTTTGAAGCTAATAAATTAGCTGGCTCGCCAATTATCAACGCTTGCCCGATGCGTTTATTTTGGAACATTGCAAGTTAATTGGCGGACATTTTGCCAGTCAATGTGAAGAGCTTGACGATTCCACCTTGGAAACCACCATCGCCCAATTACAAGCTTATCTCGATCGCATCGGACTGAATATTCCGATTATTGTCACGGGTGGAATCTGGGATCGATCGGATATCGATCGAATGTTAGCAATTGGAGCCGCTGGCGTGCAAATTGGCACCAGATTTATTACCACAGCCGAATGTGATGCCGATCGACAATACAAGGAATTTCACCTTCAGGCTCATGTCCAAAATCTAGTCACAGTCCCCAGTCCAGTCGGTAAACCCGCCCGCGCGATGGGCAATAAATTTACCGAAGATGTCTTGAAAAATTCACCCACCCTCGAAAAACGCTGTATTGCCAACTGCTTGGATTCCTGTCTATGTCGAGACAAAAAAATCACTTACTGTCTACTTCAGGCTCTCAGTACAGCCGCCCAAGGCGATATCGAACGGGGGCTAATGTTTTCTGGTGGTGCGGTAAAACCTGTGGTAAAAATCTTGCCTGTCGCCGAATTGATGGCAGCTCTCACCTAAACTTTACGATCGATTAGATCGAGCTTAATTATTTCTTTAGAATAGCCTCAACACTCCATCTTCGCCAAATCTTTTACCGTTGGTAACTCAAAAGCAGCCTATAACTTCATGGAATTGGTCGAAGGTCATGCCTACGATAGCTACAACAAATATTTAACAGAAAACGCCGAGGAACTGAGAGCGCAACCCGCACCGCAAATTGCGATTCAATATTATCGAGATGGTGATTTATATATGTTTGATGAGTTCCAAACCGGACAAATACTCGAACCCCGTCGGCCATCAGTCAACAACTTGTATGACGTGTTTGTAAATATTCGCGACGACGAGCAAGAGCATGTCAAAACAATGACAGCTTGCCAAAAAACTAATGCCCAACTCACCTTCAAAAGTCCTCATAGTCAGGCTCAATTAGAAGCTCCTATTTCATAGTTCGATCGTCGGAACTTCTCTATCTTCAGAATTTTGCATATCGTTGATTGCTTTATAAGCCCAAATCTAATACAAACGTCAATAATTTAATTGTCGTTTGTTTATCATTTAATCATCGTCGATCGAGCTACCCTAACCTTTGATGATGATTTCAACATTTGAAGCAAGTACCCCGTAATAATGCTCATAGCCCATAATCCTTGCATCGATTTACTAATATGTTAGGATGTTATTATCCTACTAGCTAGTAAGACTTAATTATGAGTGCGAAAGTAAGTATCACACTAGATGAAGAAGTTTTAGAGTTCGTCGATCGATCGAGTAAAAACCGCAGCCAGTTTATCAACGAAGTATTGTCTCAGGCAAAGAA
Organism: Chamaesiphon sp. VAR_48_metabat_135_sub; assembly: GCF_031418915.1. Taxonomy (NCBI): domain Bacteria; kingdom Bacillati; phylum Cyanobacteriota; class Cyanophyceae; order Gomontiellales; family Chamaesiphonaceae; genus Chamaesiphon; species Chamaesiphon sp. VAR_48_metabat_135_sub. Next base: position 1,639 of record NZ_JANOJV010000263.1, read on the forward strand.
AAACCAATTATTGAAAGAGTTGGCGGACGCTTATACAGAACTAGCAAACAGTCGTGAGTATCAAGCTGAGACTAAATTATGGGATGTGACAGTGGGGGATGGAATCGATGCCTAATGGGGATCTGCGGTACCGAAGAGGAGAAATCTGGTGGGTGAACCTAGATCCGACAGTAGGTAGTGAAACCGCAAAGAAACGACCCTGTGTAATTCTTCAGAGTCAGTAGGACGGATAAATATTTACAACATCAATAATGCCTGAAACCTAACTTCAGTTCGGGATTTTGAAAGCTAGGAGCGAACGATTTTATACGGAGCAGATCCAAAAGATAAGCATCCAATGAAGGGATTTCCGCAAATCTGCTTCATTCAAAATACTGTGTCCAATCCCAATATTATCATTGGAGATTACACTTACTATGACGATCCAGAAGATTCAGAAGCTTTTGAACGTAATGTTCTATATCATTACCCGTTTATCGGCGATAAATTAATCATCGGCAAGTTTTGTGCCTTAGCAAGAG
>NZ_JANOJV010000264.1:0-2746 GCF_031418915.1 Chamaesiphon sp. VAR_48_metabat_135_sub
CGACGGAATCACCGCAACCAAAGTCGCCCTAGTCATCCTCGACAAAGAACTCGGTACCGACAAACAAGAACGCGACAAAGCCGAAGCCAAACTGCGTCAACTCCAGCTCAACCTCCAAGAACTCCAGTGGGAGCAGCAAAAGCTCACCCAACTCCAGCAGCAACGCCAAATCGAAATCGACAACCTGATCATCCAAATCGCCACCCAACGCACCGAACTCCCCGCCGAACTTCCCGAAATCCCACCCGAATCCCAAACCGACGAATATCTCGCCTCCCTCCAATCCCAAATCCGCCTACTCCAAAAGCGGATGGAAGGAATGGAACCCGTCAACATGCTCGCCCTCGAAGCTTACGAAGAAACCAATAACCGCCTCCAAGAACTCAGCGACAAACTCGGCACCCTCGAAGCTGAAAGTATGGAGCTATTACTCCGCATCGAAAACTTCACCACCCTGCGCTTCCAAGCCTTCAGCGAAGCCTTTGATGCTGTCAACCTCAATTTCCAAGATATCTTCGCCGAACTCTCTGACGGCGACGGCTTCCTTCAATTAGAAGATCCCGCCAACCCCTTCGGCGGTGGTTTAAATCTCGTCGCCCACCCCAAAGGTAAACCCGTTCAACGCCTCTCCTCGATGTCAGGGGGCGAGAAATCTCTGACGGCTCTAAGTTTTATCTTTGCGCTCCAACGCTACCGCCCATCGCCCTTCTATGCCTTCGATGAGGTGGATATGTTCCTCGATGGGGCAAATGTAGAACGCCTGTCGAAGATGATTCGTAAGCAAGCCAATCAAGCTCAGTTTTTGGTAGTGAGTTTGCGTCGCCCGATGATTGAAGCGGCGGATCGGACGATCGGGGTGACGCAAGCACGGGGAGCTTATACTCAGGTATTGGGCATCAATCTCAAGACTTCTGCGTAAGGTAAAAGTTATAATCGCACATAGGAAGCCTATGGCAGTGGAACCAGAAGAGTATGCGAATTAAGCAAGTATCTGTTGAGGGTCTATTTGGAATTTTTAATCATGTAATTCCATTAAACATGGACGATCGTATCACAATCGTCCACGGGCCAAATGGATTTGGAAAAACAGCTATGTTGAAAATGTTGAACGGGTTGTTCAATTCTCAGTATTCAGTATTCCGTAATATTCCTTTTACCAAATTTATCGTTTTATTTGATGACTTCAATAAAATAGAAGTTATTAAAGCTATCGATGCTTCCACTAAATCTAAACAACAAAGAGAATTAATTAAGATTGAATTGGAGAGAAAAGATTCTAGTAAAGAGACACATTTATTGAAGGAAATTGGAAAATCTTCAGATGCGGATTGGTATATTAATGATTTGTTAAGAGCAAACAATATACAGGATCTAGTACCAGGATTAGAAAGAATTGGCTCTAGAAATTGGATATATCAACCTACTGGTGAGCCATTTATTTCAATAGAAGAAATTTTAGAGAGATTTGAAGATATTTTACCTACAAAAATCCAGCAATTGATAAGACGATCGAAAGAGCCTGAATGGTTAGCTAAAATAAAGAATAGTGTTCACATTCGCTTAATTGAATCACAAAGATTATTGAATGTTAATATAGACATTCCTAATCGTTCTTCAAGGACGTATACTAGTTCACAATACTCTATGTTGCCAACTGTTTCTGCTTATTCTGAAGAATTAGCGACACTAATTCAGATTAAATTGGCAGAGTATGCGACAACATCTCAATCACTTGACAGAACATTCCCAGTTAGAGTTTTACAACAAGGCTCTGCTCACGAATTGACAGATAAACAACTTCTCAATCGGTTAGAAGAACTTGAAAAAACAAGATCTCGCCTTATAGAAGTGGGACTACTAGATAAAGGAGAAAATGCAAATTTTCAAATTCATCCGCAAGATGTAGATGAAAAAACAAAAAATGTTTTGTCAGTATATGTTGATGATGTTGAGAAGAAACTCAGTGTTTTCAACGAAATCGCTAGCAAAATAGAACTTCTGAGAGAAATCATTAACAATAAATTTGCTTATTCATATAAACAAATGGATTTTAGTAAAGAGAGAGGATTCATTTTCAAAACATTGAATACATCATCTCTCAATCCAGAAACACTATCGCCAACAGATCTATCATCTGGCGAACAACATGAGCTAGTTCTTTTATATGAGCTGCTATTTAAAGTTCAACCAAGTTCTCTCGTACTAATCGATGAGCCTGAACTATCATTGCATGTTGGATGGCAAACTCAGTTTCTAAAAGATCTGCAAGAAATTACAAAGCTTGCGGATCTGGATATTTTGATGGCTACTCATTCACCAGATATCATTCAAGATCGCTGGGATCTAACAGTGGAGTTGAAAGGATCTGATAAATGAGAGAGTTTCTTACACCCGATCGCTTTGCCAATGAAATCAGACAGCAAAGATCGACTTTTAAGGGTAGCTTTCTGCTAGTCGAAGGCAGCACAGACAAGGTATTTTATGAACGTTTTACTGATTGCGATCGATGTAAACTGAGAGTAGTATCTGGCAAACCATCCAGCAAAAAACTCGTGATTCGAGTGTTAGAGATTTTGGATGAAGATAACTTTCCGGGTGTATTAGGTATCGTCGATGCGGACTTCGATCGCTGCTTGTCCCCACTACTCGATCGCAGCCCAAATTTAATCCTCACAGATACTCACGATCTGGAAACCTTAATAATTCAGTCACCCGCACTTGATAAATTATTATTAGAGTTCGGATC
>NZ_JANOJV010000265.1:0-12335 GCF_031418915.1 Chamaesiphon sp. VAR_48_metabat_135_sub
AATTTGTTTCTGATGTGCTAGTTGTTTGACAAATGCCAGGGTGGAATTGGTGAGCGTAGTTGGTGATACTGTGGTTATTTCTAGCTCCAGTTTTCCGGCTTCAATTTTTGATACTTCCAGAATATCGTTAATCAAGGAGAGGAGATGCTCACCACTACGTTCGACAGTGGCAATCGCTTTTTTCTGACGATCGTTGATTATGCCGAATACTTCTTCGAGAAAAGATTCGGATAGACCCAGGATCGCGTTGAGCGGAGTCCTGAGTTCGTGACTCATATTGGCGAGAAATTCATCTTTGAGCCTGGTGGCGCGGAGTAGTTCTTGGTTGGAAACTGCGAGTTGGTGATTGGTTTCGGTCAGCTTCACCTCGGCTTGCTGTTTTTGGGCTAGTTCTTGCTGTACCTGCTCGAATAAATTTGCTTGCTGAATAGCGATCGTCAACTGGCTGGCAATTTGCTGAGCCAGATCGATGTCTGACTGCTGCCAGTTGCGGGGGGCTGCACATTGATGGATGCAGAGCAATCCCCACAAATTATCGCCACATAGTAATGGCATCACCAGATTTGCCCGCACCTGAAACTGTGCGAGGATATTGGTGTGGCAGACAAAATCACCTTTTTGATAGATATCATTCACCACATAGGATCGCCCTTTGGCATATAGAGCAGCATAGTTTTCGCCAAAGCAATGATCTTTAACCCGAATCGCTATTGCCGAAGTAAACTCTGCTCCAACTGATTCAGCGACAAATTCGCCATCGTCAAAGTGGGAGGCAGGATCGAACTTGAAAATGCCCACCCGATCTGCATGAATGACATCACGAATTTCTTGACAGGCAGTATCAAAAATGGTCTGGAGATCTAAGGATTGACGAATCCGTTGGGTGATTTCTTTGAGTAGGATGGCGCGTTCTGCTTGTTGACAAATCAGATCCTCTGCCTGTTTGCGAATGACTTCTTCTTGCTTGGCTTCAGTAATATCGCGGGCGACCCAAATCACAGACCGATCGTCTAGGGGTGAGCACTTGGCATTAAACCAGTACTCGATATTGTCGATCTTCAGGCTATATTCACACGATTGGGTCTGTTGTGTGGTCAGAGTTTGCTCGATCGTCCCTAAAAATTGTGCTGCTTGTTCGGGCACGAAAAAATCTTGAATGTTTTTACCAAGTAAACTTTCAGCAGGAGCCATTAGTTTCGCAGGATTGGTGGGGGGAACCTTCAGATAGGTACCAACTCGATCGACCACAAATACAAGATCGTCCATCCCCATAAACAAGCTGCGTAGTTCCGCCTCAGAAGCTTGGAGGGCTGCGGCAGCTTGTTGCCGTTCGCTAATATCTCGAAAAATTCCCTGAACAATCTGCTCACCATCTACTTCAATACAGATAGCTTTAATCTCTACTGGTACTTGGCTCCCATCTTTTCGCACCACAATGGTTTCAAGGATGGGAGGGATCTGATCCTGTCCAAGAAGATCTCGAAAGCCTGCTTGTGCGGCTGCGAATGCTTCGGGGGGATGAATATCAGACAGGTGGAGGTGGCTTAATTCTGTTGGGCTATAGCCCAAAAGTGTCTCGGATGCCTGATTACCTTCGATTAAATAACCTTGAGCATCTGCCAAGATGATCGCATCACTGGCACCATTCATAAGGGCGCGGTAACGTTGCTCGCTTTTTTGGAGGGCGGCAGTACGTTCTAGCACTCGCTGCTCTAGCTCTTGATTCAATTGGGCTAATGCCTGGGATGAGCGTTCTCGCTCTAATTCCGCACCAGCGCGGGCAGCAAAGACCCGCAGCAGATTTTCAGCTTTTTGAGGGTCTTTGATCGGGTTTTGGTCGAGAATACAGAGATTGCCGATCGCCTTGCCCTGGACATCTTGTAACGCAATCCCCAAGTAACTCTGTGCCTCCATCTCTACCAAATTCAGATTGGCTGGAAACTTTTCCTGAATCAAGGATTCGCAATAATACTTTTTTTGTTGTACAGCTTTTTGACAGGGTGTATCAGCGATCGGAAACTCAAAGGTGGACTGTAAGCTGTCGTTTGCCCAAAAAGCCAGAACGCTCAGTTTGTCGTCAACTTTTTCTGTCACCAAGGCATAGGAGACATTCAATGCTGTGGCGATGTGGCCGACTAAGGCGGGAAAATAGTCTTGCCCTGTGGTGGCGGCGGTACCTTCGATCAGGGCTTGGAGTTGAATTTCGGCTTGTTTGCGAACGGCTTCGTCGCGCTTCGCTGCGCTAATATCCGTCAGTGTGCCCGCATAACCAATGATTTGCCCCTGGGCATCTCGTTCGGCTTTTGCCTGTCCATATACCCATGTCACCTGACCATCTGGTCGTTGAAAGCGATATTCAAGCTGGAATGGTCGGTGTTCTTGGATCGCTTTTTGCCATTCAGCCGGGACTCGATCGCGATCTTCAGGATGGAGTGATTGAATCCATCCCTTACCCCGAGCAGCTTCAGGAGAGACTCCCGCAATCTGATACCAGCGATTGTTGTGATAAATGCCTTTCCCGCTGGCATCAGTCCGAAAAATGCCTACAGGTAATGTTTCCGCTAGGGATACATAGTGTTGTTCGCTGTCTTCTAGCAAGGTTTGAGCTTGTTTTCGATCGATCGATCCCACCACTCGATCTGCGGCATCTATTGTAGCTAAATGTTCAGCCTCGATCGAATCTTCCGGTTTTGATTGGCTCGATCTGCTGGAATTATTCATGACTCATGTTCTTCCTGAAACTATGTGGCTGGGGGAGCAGTCGATTACCTACGGTAGGCTACGCCAACGATTACACGTTAATACTAGTATTCCCCGCCACATCGAATTACTACCGCCGAAGTCTCCCATACTTAGGTACGGAAATCTCGAAAGGCTTCAAGTCACCATTCGACCTACAATGCAGGTAAATATACATAACTGCGATCGATAGCCATATGACAGTGCTAGAACAAGGTAACATTACCATCCATACCGAGAATATCTTTCCGATCATCAAGAAATCTCTGTATACAGATCATGAAATCTTCCTACGCGAACTGATCTCTAATGCCGTTGATGCCATTGGTAAACTGAAGATGGTTTCCTTCGCTGGCGAATTTAGCGGCGAAATCGGCGAACCTGCGATCGGTATCTCGATCGACAAAGAAAAGAAAACTCTTTCTATCTCCGATAATGGGATTGGGATGAGTGTCGATGAAGTCAAAAAATATATCAATCAAGTCGCTTTTTCGAGTGCTGAAGAGTTTATCGAAAAATATCAAAAAAATAGCGACCAACAAATTATTGGACACTTTGGATTAGGTTTCTATTCTTCGTTCATGGTTGCCAGTTTAGTCGAAATCGATACCCTCTCTTGTCGGGACGGATCGACTCCAGTACACTGGTCTTGCGATGGTTCTCCCAGCTTTGAAATTAGCGAGTCGAGTCGCACGGAGCGCGGTACGATGATTACAATGACTCTTCAAGATGAGGAAGTCGAATATTTAGAGCCAGCACGCATTAAGCAATTAGTGAAAACTTATTGTGATTTCATGCCTGTGGCGATCTCTCTTGATGGCGAAGTCATTAATAAACAGAAGGCACCCTGGAAAGAATCGCCGCAGAATTTAACTAAGGAAGACTATCTCGAATTCTATCGGTATTTATATCCGTTTGAAGAAGATCCATTACTTTGGGTACATCTAAATACTGATTATCCTTTTGCTCTTAATGGGATTCTTTACTTTCCTAAATTACGCCCAGATTTAGATCTAACTAAGGGACAAGCTAAACTATTTTGCAATCAGGTATTTGTCAGCGATCGCTGTGATGAAGTGATTCCCAAATTCCTGCTACCATTACGGGGAGTCATTGACAGTACCGACATTCCGTTAAATGTTTCGCGGAGTGCCTTGACTAGCGATCGAACCGTCCGTCGGATCTCTGATTATATCTCCAAAAAGGTCGGCGATAGACTCAAAGAACTCTATCATGACGATCGAGCAGCATATACCAAAGGCTGGGAAGATCTCAGTACTTTCATTAAATTTGGCTGTCTGAACGATGATAAATTTAAAAAGCAAATAGAAGATATTATCATCTATCGCACTACCTTCGTCAGCCCCGTAGTCATGCCTGAGGTCGTAACTGAAGGTGAAGAAGATGCTTGGAAACCCACACAGCCAAGTTTACCCTACACTACTCTCACCGAGTATTTAGAACGGAATAAAGAGCGTCATGTCAAAGCAGTTTCAGAGCCAGCCGAAGGCGAAGCAGCCAGCGAACCTACTTACGAACAGCGGGTTTTCTACGCCACAGATGAAGCCAGTCAATCACCATATATCCAACTGCACAAAAGTCAGGGATTAGAAGTACTATTTCTCGATTCCTTTATCGATACTCACTTTGTTAGCTTCCTCGAACAGGAACATAGCGATGTCAAATTCTCCCGTGTCGATGCAGAATTAGATAGTAGTTTGATTAAGTCCGATGATACGCCCGAAATCATCGATCCTACTACTAACAAAACTCGTAGCGAACAGATTCAAGCAATCTTTACTACTGCAATTAATCAACCCAAAGTCACCATCCGCACCGAATCACTCAAAGGTGATAACGCTCAATCCACACCACCAGCAATGGTATTGTTACCTGAATCTACACGCCGGATGCGAGACATGATGGCAATGATGCAACAACAAGTAGCTGAGTTTCCAGCAGATCACGTTCTGGTTGTTAATACCGCTCATCCACTGATTCAAAACTTGGCAAATCTCGATCGAGGATCGATAGTTCAATCTGAGGGAACTTCACCAAACCAAGATTTAGTTAATCTCGTTTGTCAACATATCTACGATCTGGCTTTAATGGCTCAGAAAGGCGTAAATGCCGATGGGATGAACACATTTGTGGAGCGTTCTAATCAAGTGTTAACTAAGTTAACCGAACGGTAGATTCGATTTAAACAAAATAGGGTAGGCGGAATTTAATAATTCCCTTACCCTATTTTGATAGTCCTCTTCAGAGGACTTTATTTGCTAACCTGGGGATTAACCCCATGTGGTGGAACTAAATATTCTATAATCTTTCCTCTTCTAAATAAGGCTTGAATTCCCCTGAAGGTGTCCATTGAATTGCACCATCTCGACCAGTATAGTAGACACGTACCTTGTTTTTTTCTAATAACTTAACTGTTTCTGGATCTGGGTTAGCGGTGGCCGCAATTGCTACTTTTGGATTGATTTTAGCGATCGATCGATCGGTTAATTTACCACCGTGCCAATATAGAGTGTGAACGGGAGCGATTTGGTCGAGATCGATCGCGATTTGGGCTTTGTCTACTTTAGAATCGCCAATCACTAGCCATGTTTGCTTGAATTCAGGGATGTCGATTCTAAAGATGGCGGGATTGATTTGGACGTTGGTAATTTCGACTCGATCGAATTTTAGGGCTTTTTTTACTGGTAATGACTGAAATTTAGTTGTACCAGGGTCGCTACTTTCACCACCAATACTAAAAAAGTTTTGAATTTGAATAGTTTGGGTGAGAGTTTGCCAACTATTCAGGGCAGATAGATCTCGATTAAAATCGATCGCTGTATCGATGCGATCGATTGCCTGCTGTTGTAAAAATGGCAGCACGATAAATCTTGCAACGCTCTCATTTCCGGTATTAACTAAGATTGCTTGTCCCCGATCTTCGATGACTAAAATTTGGTGACCGAGCTTTTCACCTGGAGAATTATTACTTGCTAAAGCAGTAATTTGTAATTCACTTGTTTTCCAAATAGCTAGGGGAATAATTACCAATAAGATACTTATACCTGCTGCCGATTGCCAATTTTTCTGCCATTTAGGCATCACCCATACACCCAAAATAATGCCATATAGACCAAATAACTGCCATAGTCCAATTTGACCGACAGACAAAGATGCTCCAGGTAAATAATTAAAGATATCGACAATACCAATTAAGAGCTGGCTTGGTAAGTACAGTAGCCAAGAAATAGCACTACCAGCGATTGGGAAGATCGCTCCAACTGATGCACCGATTGCCCCACCGATACTGATGATACTAATGAGTGGACTGGTGAGAATATTTGCAGGCAAACTAAAGACGGGGAAAACCTTAAAAACATATAATTGAATTGGCAATGTCCAAATCGATGCAGCTAGCGGAACGGTAACTAAATCGGCGATCGTCGGTGGTAGCCAATCCAACTTTTTTTGCAATGGTTCGACCGTCACAATCAATCCTAATGTCGCCAAAAAACTCAACTCAAAGCCAATATCCCAAACCCATAACGGATTGACGATCAGTAATAAAGTTCCAGCCATAAATAGCGAACTGAGTGGTTCTATTTGTCGCTTCGTGCGCAAGGCAATTAATACCGCCATCCCCATCACTACCGATCGCACTACCGCAGGCTGGAAGCCAGTCAAACACAAGAAAATTAGTAAGGCTGCCACCCCTGAATTAAACTGTCCGACTACCGATAATCGCTTGCGCGTGAGGGTGAGAATTGCATTAAGAATTAGAGAGACTTGAAAGCCCGATGCAGCCAGCGCATGAGCTAATCCGACCCGCACAAATCGATCTCGTAAATCGAACGGCAAATCCACCGCATCTGCTCCCAAGACCATCGCTGTAACTAACGGTCCCGCAGGGACATCCAGCCACCTGACCTGGGCTGCGGCAATCCGCTGGCGTAACTTACCCCAACTCCATTTCTGTGTCTGACTTTCATCTGGTACCCGCAACTGTACCCCACGCATTCCTGCAAATCCACCCGATTGACTCAAATAATTGCGAAAACTAAACCCGCCAGGATTGGCATTAGCTTGGGGGAGATATAATGTCCCCGTAATCGACACCTCAACTCCTGGTTGCAGGCCTGTACCGCTTTGGAGTGGCACCGTAACGTATACCCGACCGCTAACAACTTTACTCACGTCTGCTGGGCGCACACCGTCGCCCTGAATCTCGTTTAATTGCGTCGCATTGAGCCAAAATTGACTATTCTGATTGCGAGTGACGTGGGGATAACTATCGACGGTACCTTGGACGATCGTAAACTGTGCTGTTCCCCGTTCGGCAGTGGCAGGGATATACTTACTAATATCATTAGCCGCAAGTTGGGGCACTCGCAATTCTAAATAAAAAGTAGCAGATGCCGCGATCGCAATCGCAATCGCCAAAAGTTGCCAATTTGGACTCTTTTTCCAAATTCTCGGCAGTACCCACGCCATGGGAATAGCCACAACAATCAGTCCCCATCGCACCCACGGATTGAAAGTGACCAGTAAACCAATTATGTAAGCCAGACAAAGAACGATCGCTGCTTGGGTATTTCGCATCAGGCAGTTATAAGTTATGAGAAATTGCACGATGGCCGCAAAACCTCAAGATCGCACTCGCTGATTTACGCGCCTACTGCCGTTAAAGAATGATATCACTAGGCTCAGGATATCGCTTGCTTGTCTAGCTAAAACCTTGTCCAAGTCCAACCGATAAAAAAATTCATGCCTCGCCCTAATTTTGGTAATGCTGTCAAACAACGCGCCATGCAGTTTTTTACTGTGTTGGTTGATTTTGCCAATAATGAATTAGACATTGACGAACGCCGATTGGACAGTTTACAGCGAGAGATTCAACTAAATTGGCAAACCGAAAAGCGTTGTGTGATTCGGACGAAGGTTCGTTATCTAGAAGATCTCATTTGCTTGGCAGGAATTACACTTACCAGTGAACAGATTAAAGAATCGATTAAGTGTTTGACTGATTTCGTCGAAATTATTGAAGATAATCGTGCGAGTAAAGGTGGATCGGAAACTTGGCATTTTACGCTAAATTTATGGCATGACAGATTCGATCGAGTTGCAAATATTCACAGGCTCGATCTGGAATGGGATCGGCGTAAATCGCCTCAAACTCGGACGAGTAAAGACCAATGTACCACTCCTAAAACAGATAACTGGTTGGAACTGGTTCGATCGACCCTCTCCACTCAACAATCTCATCGAATTACCACCAATCCATTGATGGTTGAAGATCGACTTAAATTTAGTCTGGATGAGGTCTATGTGCCGATAGGATTGATGGAAAGACGGCGACTGACTATTTTTGACGGACAAGATGGAATTGATAGTGGAGAGGAGGAAATTGGCGTAACCAACGTTCTCGATCTCGATCGATTATTGGCTCAACTAGTTGCAAATCCAGAGCCAAATCGGATTGGCGTTATTGGCGAACCTGGTTCGGGGAAAACTACCTGTCTGCAAAAGTTAGCAGCGGGATTACTCGATCTACAGTTGCTACCAATTTGGATTTCGCTTGCGGATCTACAGGGCGAAACTCTGGAAAATTATCTCTTGCAAGATTGGCTCAAAATTGCTACCCGCAAAATGCAGATCGATCTAAAATTACAGCAAGATTTTGCAGCTCAATTCGATCGGGGAAGGGTATGGTTACTTTTAGATGCTGTGGATGAAATGGCTATGGATGCGAGTATTTCTCTCGCAAATCTAGCGCGCCAATTACGGGGATGGGTAGGTGCAGCACATATTATTCTTACTTGTCGATCGAATGTCTGGGATAGTGGTAAAAATGCACTGGAAAATTTTACGACCTATCGCAATCTGGGGTTGAGTTATGGATATACTCAGCCACACAACCAAGTCAAACAATTTATTCAGGGCTGGTTTAAAGATTGTCCTAACTTGGGTGAAAGTCTGCTCACAGAAATCGTACAACCTCAATACCACCGATTGCGAGATGCAGTTAAAAATCCACTCCGATTAGCTTTGTTATGTCAGTATTGGTTGCGGACTCAAGGTAAATTACCCAGTACTAAAGCGAGTCTATATCAACAATTTACCGATACAATTTATGAATGGAAACAGGATCGATTTCCCACTAGTCTATCTCAGCGTCAACAGTTAGATCGTGCTTTAGGTAAATTGGCTCTTCAGGCAATTCATCTCGACAAGTCAAACCAAGTTCGCTTTCGACTCCAGCATCAGACTATATTGGAGTTACTAGAGCCAGATTTACTAGAGCTAGCTCTTCAACTGGGATGGTTGAATCAGGTAGGTATTTCGGCACATACAGGAGCTAAGATTTATGCCTTTTACCATGCCACTTTTCATGAATATTTTGCAGCTCAATCGATAACTGATTGGCGATATTTCTTCGATGGAGATCTGAATAATCATTCACCAATTTTTAGTCCTTATTGGCATGAAACAATCTTGTTCTGGTTTGGGAGAAAAGATGTTGCTGCAAATGAGAAAGAAGCTTGTATCGAAGCATTAATAAATTTCGATCGAAATCGAGGTGAATTTTATTTCTATCGGGCTTGTTTTCTAGCTGCAGCCGCGATCGCTGAATTTCCAAAATCAATCCACAGCCAGGAAATAATCGATCGATTATTACAGTGGCGATTTGCTAAAATTATTCCCGAACAAAATACCTGGAAATTCTACCCACTACCGATTCAAGATGGTGCAAGAATCGCCCTCCGACAGACCGATCTAGTCGCGGCAGTTTCCGGCTTAGAGAAATTTGTCCAAACAGTAGAAAATCCCTTTTTCCAGTGGCAATCAGCCCATAGTTTAGGCAAAGTATTCGACCCAGGCAATGCAATCGCGATTAAAGCATTAGTTGACTCGATCGAATTAGTTCATCGTCACGATCTACAGATCAAAATTTGTGAATCATTAAGTAAGATCGATCGTAACTATAGCGAGATCGCATTCTCGACCCTCGCTAATATCATTAAAACAGGAAATACAGAATCTCTAGTACGCAAAGCAGCTTTCACTCTTGGTAAATTGCTCGTAGAACAGTCCTCTGAAATCGATGAAGGTAATCTACTATTTGCACTAGTAATTAAGACGCTAGCTCAGATCGTCGAATCTGGACAAAATTGCGACAGTCGGATTGCAGCATTAGCAAATCTCCGTCAGATCTTACCGACACATCCCGCTACAAGACAGCAATTATTTGAAGATCGCACTTTCCCTAGCAGTACTCGTCATCGGCGTAAGAAAGTAGCCCGTCAGCGAGATGTAAACATTGCGATTGCCGAATTGGAACGAAAACTATTAAATGTCAACAATACCGAATCTCAACGTCGATATGCTTATCAACTAGGTAAATTTCAAACCGGACATCCACTAGCAGTTGATATCTTATTAGAACTCATGTCTTCTGCTCAACCAGCTAATTTCTATAAGCGAACTGGAGAATATCTTAAAGAAGTATTATTGACCGAACAATTACCATTGCTAATTACCAAACTCAAAGAGCAGATCGTCGATCGCGAAGGCGACAATCGATCTGTCTCGGCTTTAGAATGCTATAAACTACTCTGGTATTGTGCTGAACAATTACCTTATCAACAATTTATCCAAATCTGGGATCGAGACTAGATGAAACCGCTTATATCCCCGACTTCTTGAAGAAGTCGGGGATATGTGTCCTCATTCTCGAATCTGAGCATCTGATTTGGTAAAGATCGAGACATTGCTGGGCACCATAACTTTAGCAACATACTGATTGAGATTGAGCATAGTCGATCGCCAACCTGAAACGTTGGCGTAGCCTACGGTCGGTAATCGACTGTCATCGCTGGTAGCAACAGATACTTGTATTTGTGTGAATATATATTAAGCTAGGTATAGATACCTACAAACTTGCTTGACACCGAGCGTCGAATAAGTTCGTGGCTAAATCACCCCCTTTTAGGATTGAATTGAGGAAACCAGATCGTGACAAATCAAGTTGAGCAACAGTCGCTACATCATGTCGTTATTGTCGGTGGGGGTTTTGGCGGACTTCATGCTGCGTTATCCTTGGGTAAAGCACCCGTGCGGGTGACGCTGATCGATAAACGCAATTTTCACCTGTTCCAACCACTCCTATATCAAGTGGCTACAGGTGGTTTGTCGCCTGCGGATATTTCCTCACCATTACGATCGATCCTCAACAAGCAAAAGAATACGAAAGTGTTGATGGGTGAAGTACGAAATATCGATCCGCAGCAGCAGAAGATTTTCCTGAGCAAGAGTGAGATAACTTACGATACATTAATTGTAGCAACGGGTGTCAGCCATCATTATTTTGGGAACGAGCAGTGGGCACCGACAGCTCCAGGCTTGAAAACCGTTGAAGATGCGCTAGAAATGCGCCGCCGGATTTTCATGGCGTTTGAAGCTGCTGAGAAAGAAACCGATGCAGAAAAACGTCGAGCTTGGCTGACATTTGCGATCGTCGGGGGCGGCCCAACTGGAGTAGAATTAGCTGGTGCGATCGCCGAGTTAGCTTATAGTACGCTCAAAAAAGATTTCCGCAATGTCGATACCGCTGAAGCTAAAATAGTCCTAGTCGAAGGGATGGATCGAGTTTTACCGCCTTACTCGCCAGACTTATCAGCTAAAGCCGAAGCATCTTTGGTAAATTTGGGAGTAGAGGTGCGGACAAAAGCACTCGTAACGAATATAGAGGATAACGTTGTTACCATTCGTCAGGGCGATAATATCGAGCTGTTAGCAGCCCGAACTGTATTGTGGGCGGCAGGAGTCAAAGCTTCAGCGATGGGTAAGATGGTGTCTGAACATACAGGTGTCGAACTCGATCGAGTCGGGCGAGTAATGGTAGAGTCGGACTTGAGCGTCAAGGGATATCCCCAAATTTTTGTGATCGGTGATTTGGCGAACTTTACCAAGTCAGATGGGAAACCATTGGCTGGAGTAGCACCTGTCGCGACCCAAGAAGGTAAATATGTTGCCGACTTAATTATCAAGCGACTCGCGGGTGAAAGTCTACCAGCTTTTGAATATTTTGATGCGGGCAGCTTATCAGTCATTGGTAGACATTCGGCAGTAGCTGATTTCGGCTCGGTGAAAATGTCTGGATTCTTCGCCTGGTTGATTTGGGTATTCGTCCATATTTATTATCTAATTGAATTTGATAATAAATTAGTGGTATTTATTCAATGGACTTGGAGTTATTTCACTCGCAAACGCGGTGCGCGATTAATTACTGGCGATGAATCACTTGGCGAAATTGGGGTTGATGAAAGAGGCGAATATTTTGTTGCGCCAAAAATCAAAGTCAGTGCAAAGGCCTAAATTCTTCGGTGCGATCGTCATTGTCCCCAGGCTACAATGGCTGCATATCGATCGGTTAAATGCTAGCGATTTAACTGGTTACTAGCCGCCAGCTCCAGACTAAGGTAGGATAAATATTAATGATTGTTAACAAAACGGTACCTAATTAGGCTACAAATTAACAATTGCCACCGATCTGCCGATAGAGCGGTGTCTAATTGGCAGTAGCAACAACGGTGCTT